>JAUSBB010000136.1 GCA_030652245.1 Rhodocyclaceae bacterium
GCAAGCCGCGGCAAGCGGAAAAAACAAAGAGCAAGGTCCCGGCCTTGGACAGTTGCCCCGCCAAACGGGGCGTGTGTACGCGCGGTTATACGACAACACCAAAAAAACCGAACTCCGCGCTGCGTAAGGTAGCCAAGGTTCGCTTGACGAACGGGTTCGAGGTCATTTCGTACATTGGTGGCGAGGGGCACAACTTGCAGGAACACTCGGTTGTGCTGATTCGGGGCGGCCGCGTCAAGGATCTGCCGGGCGTGCGTTACCACATCGTGCGTGGCAGCCTGGATACCCAGGGTGTCAAGGACCGGAAGCAAAGTCGTTCCAAGTATGGCGCCAAGCGCCCCAAGAAGGCCTAGGTCACCAAAGCGTCACCTAGGTCAGGTCTGAGCGGTTAGAGAGGTCAATATGCCCCGTCGTAGAGAAGTCCCGAAGCGCGATATTCTTCCGGATCCCAAGTTTGGCAATGTCGAGGTTTCCAAGTTTGTCAATGTAATCATGACAAGCGGCAAGAAGTCGGTCGCCGAGCGCATCGTGTATGGAGCGTTCAGCGTTATCACGAAGAAAAGCGGCAAGGATCCGGTTGAGGTCTTTGGCCTGGCGATTAACAACGTCAAGCCGGTCGTTGAGGTCAAGAGCCGTCGTGTGGGTGGTGCGAACTACCAAGTGCCCGTCGAGGTGCGTCCTTCCCGTCGCCTGGCGCTTTCGATGCGCTGGATTCGCGAAGCGGCCAGGAAGCGTAGCGAAAAGTCGATGGACCAGCGTTTGGCGACCGAGTTGCTTGAGGCTTCCGAGGGCCGTGGCGCCGCGATGAAAAAGCGCGAAGAAGTACACCGCATGGCGGAGGCCAACAAGGCTTTCTCGCATTTCCGTTTTTAAGCATGAAGTTGTGTGCCGCGGACCAAGGTCCGGCGGCTTATTCTATTTGCCCGCTGCCCGGTCGCCTTGTCTGCATGGCGCGTTCTGGTGGTTTGGTTTGAGAAAGACAGGTAATTCAAGTGGCCCGCAAGACACCCATTGAGCGCTATCGTAATATCGGCATTTCGGCACATATCGATGCCGGAAAGACGACGACCACCGAGCGCATCCTCTTCTATACCGGCGTCAATCACAAGCTTGGCGAAGTGCATGATGGGGCGGCAACCATGGACTGGATGGAGCAGGAGCAGGAGCGTGGCATCACGATCACCTCTGCTGCCACCACATGCTTCTGGAAGGGCATGGGCGGTAATTTTGCCGATCACCGTATCAATATCATCGACACCCCGGGGCACGTCGATTTCACCATTGAAGTGGAGCGCTCGATGCGGGTGCTGGATGGCGCCTGCATGGTGTACTGCGCTGTGGGCGGCGTACAGCCACAGTCCGAAACGGTGTGGCGCCAAGCCAATAAGTATGGCGTGCCGCGCCTAGCCTTTGTAAATAAGATGGATCGCACCGGCGCAAACTTTTTCCGTGTGCATGATCAGATGCGTGAGCGGCTGAAGGCCAACCCGATTCCCATTCAGGTGCCAATCGGCGCCGAGGATAAATTCGAGGGTGTGGTTGATCTGGTCAAGATGAAGGCCATTATCTGGGACGAGGCGTCACAGGGAATCAAGTTCACCTACGGTGACATTCCGGCGGATCTGATCGCGACGGCCAATGAGTGGCGAGAGAAGATGCTTGAGGCTGCCGCGGAGGCGTCCGAAGAGCTGATGAACAAGTACCTTGAAGCGGGCGACCTTTCCGAGGAAGAGATCAAAAAAGCCCTGCGCCAGCGCACAATTGCCGGCGAAATTGTGCCGATGGTGTGTGGTTCTGCGTTCAAGAACAAGGGCGTGCAGGCCATGCTGGATGCCGTGGTCGAATATATGCCCGCGCCCACCGATATTCCGCCAGTCAAGGGTATCCTGGAAAACGAGAGCGAAGGTCAGCGCAAAGCGTCTGATGATGAGCCGTTTTCCGCGCTGGCATTCAAAATCATGACCGATCCGTTTGTGGGTCAATTGACGTTCTTCCGTGTCTATTCGGGTGTGATCAAATCCGGCGACACAATCTACAACCCTTGCAAGGGGCGCAAGGAGCGCATTGGCCGCATTCTGCAGATGCATGCCAATCAGCGCGAGGAAATCAAGGAAGTCTGTGCGGGCGACATCGCTGCCGCTGTCGGCCTCAAGGAGGCCACGACGGGCGAGACCTTGTGCGCGCTTGACAAGGTCATTACCCTGGTGCGCATGGTATTTCCCGAGCCGGTGATTCATGTCGCCGTGGAACCGAAGACCAAGGCCGACCAGGAAAAAATGGGCATTGCGCTAAACCGCCTTGCTCAGGAAGATCCCTCATTTCGGGTGCGGACAGACGAAGAGTCCGGTCAGACGATCATTTCCGGCATGGGCGAATTGCACCTGGAAATTTTGGTCGATCGGATGCGGCGCGAATTCAACGTGGAGGCCAATGTCGGTGCGCCGCAGGTGGCCTACCGCGAGGCAATCCGCAAGGCGGTCGAGCAGGAAGGTAAATTTGTCAAGCAGTCGGGCGGGCGCGGTCAGTATGGCCACGTCTGGATCAAGCTGGAACCGAACGAGCAGGGCAAGGGCTACGAGTTTGTCGACGCGATCAAGGGCGGTGTGGTGCCACGCGAGTACATTCCGGCCGTGGATAAGGGGCTCCGGGAAACGCTGCCGAATGGCGTGCTCGCCGGATTCCCGGTTGTCGATGTCAAGGTCACCCTGTTCGATGGTTCCTACCACGATGTTGACTCGAATGAAAACGCCTTCAAGATGGCGGCGTCAATGGCCTTCAAGGATGCGATGCGCAAGGCGAGCCCCGTGCTGCTTGAGCCGATGATGGCGGTGGAAGTCGAGACGCCGGAAGATTTTATGGGCAACGTCATGGGCGATCTTTCCGGGCGTCGCGGCATGTTGCAGGGGATGGAAGATATCGTGGGCGGTGGCAAGACCATCAAGGCGGAGGTCCCATTGGCGGAAATGTTTGGTTATTCCACTCAGTTGCGTTCGCTGACGCAGGGACGAGCGACCTATACCATGGAATTCAAGCACTACGCCGAAGCACCCAAAAATGTGGCCGAAGCGGTGATCAACAAGAAATAACTGTTCTTTAGGGGAATTTAAAAATGGCAAAAGGCAAATTTGAGCGTACGAAGCCACATGTGAATGTGGGGACGATTGGGCACGTGGATCATGGCAAGACGACGTTGACGGCGGCGATCACGACGATTTTGGCGGCGAAATTTGGTGGCGAGGCGAAAGCCTAC
>JAUSBB010000158.1 GCA_030652245.1 Rhodocyclaceae bacterium
TGCCGGCGGACATTTCGCGCTCGCCTTGCAGCACATGGATGGTCACGGCGTTCTGGTTGTCGTCGGCGGTGGAAAAGGTCTGGCTGGTTTTGGTCGGGATCGTCGTGTTTTTCTTGATCAGCTTGGTCATCACGCCGCCCAGCGTCTCGATGCCGAGTGACAGCGGGGTGACGTCGAGCAGCAGCACGTCCTTGACCTCGCCCTGCAGCACGCCACCCTGGATGGCGGCGCCAACGGCGACGGCCTCGTCGGGATTCACGTCGCGACGCGGTTCCCGGCCGAACAGTTCCTTGACCTTGTCCTGCACCTTGGGCATGCGCGTCATGCCGCCGACCAGGATGACGTCGGCGATGTCCTCGATCTTGACGCCGGCATCCTTGATGGCCATGCGGCACGGGGCGACGCAGCGCTCGATCAACTCGTCCACCAGCGACTCGAATTTCGCGCGGGTGATCTTCATCGTCAGGTGTTTCGGGCCCGAGGCGTCCGCCGTGATGTAGGGCAGGTTGATTTCGGTCTGCTGGTTGGACGACAGCTCGATCTTGGCTTTTTCGGCGGATTCTTTCAGGCGCTGCAAGGCCAGCACGTCGGCCTTGAGATCGACGCCCTGGTCTTTCTTGAATTCGGTGACGATGTAATCGATGATGCGCTGGTCGAAGTCCTCGCCGCCGAGGAAGGTGTCGCCGTTGGTGGACATGACCTCGAACTGATGCTCGCCTTCGATCTCGGCGATATCGATGATGGAGATGTCGAAGGTGCCGCCGCCGAGGTCGAACACCGCGATTTTCCGGTCGCCTTCCTGCTTGTCGAGGCCGAAGGAGATCGCTGCCGCGGTCGGCTCGTTGATGATGCGCTTGACTTCCAGCCCGGCAATGCGGCCGGCGTCCTTGGTGGCCTGGCGCTGGCTGTCGTTGAAGTAGGCCGGCACGGTGATGACCGCTTCGGTGACTTCTTCACCCAGGTAGTCCTCGGCAGTCTTCTTCATTTTGCGCAACACTTCGGCGGAAACCTGCGGCGGCGCCATTTTGTTGTCGCGCACCTGTACCCAGGCGTCGCCGTTGTCGGCCTTGACGATCGTGAAGGGCATCAGGTCGATGTCCTTCTGCACTTCCTTTTCCTCGAAGCGGCGACCGATCAGGCGCTTCACCGCATACAGGGTATTCCGTGCGTTGGTGACGGCCTGGCGCTTGGCGCTGGCACCGCACAGAATCTCGCCGTCCTCGGTGTAGGCGACGACGGACGGCGTGGTGCGCGCGCCCTCGGAGTTTTCGATGACTTTCGGTTTGCCGCCTTCCATGATGGCGACGCAACTGTTGGTGGTGCCCAGGTCGATGCCGATGATCTTGCCCATTGTCGTTTCCTTTATTGCTGAATTTTGTGGAGAAATGTTTGCCTGCGCTGAATATGGGGTTATTGATCCTGGCTTCAAGCCTTGGCTTTGGTGACGGTGACCATCGCCGGGCGCAGGAGTCGCTCGTGCAAGGCGTAGCCTTTTTGCAGCACGCTGACCACCGTGTTGGGCTCCTGCTCGGCTTCGACCATGGCGATGGCCTGGTGGAAGCGCGGATCATATTTCTCGCCCAGCGGATTCAATTCGACCACCGAGGATTTCTCGAAGGCGGCGACGAGTTGCCTGAGCGTCAGTTCGACGCCGGACTTGAGTGCTTCGACGGTCTGGGTTTCGATGGCCAGCGCGGCTTCGAGGCTGTCTTTCACCGCGAGCAATTCACCAGCGAATTTTTCGGCGGCGAACTTGTGGGCCTTGCTGACGTCTTCCTGGGCGCGGCGGCGCAGGTTTTCAGTGTCGGCCTTGGCGCGCAACCAGGCATCGTGGCTCTCGGCAGCCTTTAGTTCGGCGGCCTTGAACAATTCTTCGATGCTGGGCATGACTTCGGCGCCCGTGATGGCATCTAGAGATGCCGTCTCGCCAGCGCCGACTTTTACATCCGATTCGGAAAGTAGGGGATTTTGTGTTTCCTGCATGGGAAGCGTCCTTTATTACGTTTAACCATGCAATGAATGCGGCCACTCAGCCCTATTTTCAAGGGTGGGGCGGCGATTATTTCCAGCTAAACCGTCAAGTCGATCTCCTGCAAGCTGCCGGCCTTGCCGGATTCGGTGAGATAAAGTCCGCTGGCCTTGACCTGGCCCAGATCCTGGTTGGCGTTGCCGCGCAGGGCAAAAGGCGTGGCGACATGGGCGAGCGCGAGGGCGCCGATGCCGAGTTCGGCCAGTGTTTTCAGCGTGCCATGACCTTCTGCCGCAGGTGTCCAGACAACGAGGCGCGCGAAGTCGGGGTCGTTTGCGTCGATCCAGCCGTTGCCGTCGGCATCCAGGCGGGCCAGTTCGGCAAAACCCTTGCCGGTTTGCGGGCCGAACAGTTCACGGCCTGAGTCGATGCGGCCGTTGCGGTTTACATCGAGCGCCAGATAGCCGCTGCCCGAGGCGAACAGGGGCAGCTTCTCGGCCCGGCCGTCGCCGTCGAGGTCGAAGCTGAAATGCGTGTTCGCCTGGCTGGCCAATTGCGCTGCCGTGCCGCCGAAATTGACGACCAGCGGGTCTTTTTTCACGGCATCTCCCATGCGCAGGCTGATGCTGGTTTCTTCCCGGTAATAGCGGGTCATTTCGATGTCGAGCCGGAAACTGATTTCCTGCCCGTCAGCGGTGCGAATCACGCCCTGGGCGGAAAAGCGGCTGGTCTCGAATTCTTCGCGCACGGCGTGGTAGTCGTATTCGATGCCAAAGCCCGCGCGTTCGCTGCTGCTGGAGGAGGACACAGAGCTGGCCGATACCGCTGTGGTTTGTTGCGTGGTGCGGTTTGTCTCGGCCGCAAGTGCGTCGGCATTGAACACGCGCAGTTTCTCGCCGGTCAGCATCTCGATCATGCGTCTGATGAGGAAGAGGAAGGGGTCGTTGTCGGCGGCCTCCATTGCGGCGTCAATGGCCTGGGCTTCCCCGGTGTTTGTTTCGGGTGTTGCAAAAGTCGGCGCTGGCGGGACGGCGCTAGCCGGAACGCCGCGTAATTCTGGGACGGCGAATGCCTGTCGCGCCGCTGCCGAAATCCTCGCAATGGCTGAGGGCAGGGCAGGCCCGTTCGTTCGCTCAAAATCGGGCCGCTCGCCCCGCCAGGCGCGCAGGGTTTCGGTGCTTTGCTGGCGTGTCTGTGCGGCGTGGTCGGCTTGCAGGGCAAGCTCGGTACTGGTGATTTTCATCGGTCTTCTCCTTCGGGCGGTGATCCCTTGAGAAGAGCTTAACGGCGAACCGGAAGGGGGCTTGAGCCATTCGCGTGGCGGGCATTCTCCACGCTGCAACACCTATAAACAAGATTAACAAACAATCACAAGATATTGTTTATAAATTATATTTGTATTATGGAAGCCGCAGCAAATGCGCCACCGCCGCCGGGTCGTGCGCGGCCTGGTGGGGCAATACGCCGAGCAGCGGCGCGGGCAGGCGGGCCACCAGCGCCGCGATGTTTTCTTCGCGTCGGGTCATCGTTGGGTCGATGCTGTTGGCCACCCAGCCGGCCAGGGTCAAGCCGCTGTGAAGAATGGCGGCGGCGGTGAGCCGGGCGTGGTTGATGCAACCCAGGCGCAGACCGACCACCAGAATGACCGGCAGGTTCAGGCGGACGGCCAGATCGGCGGTATCGATATTTTCGCCCAGCGGCACGAGAAAACCGCCGGCGCCCTCGACCAGTGTGAGATCGGCCTGTGCGGCGAGTTGATCGAAGGCGGCGCGGATCACGGCGAGGTCAATGGTCCGCCCCGACTCGGCGGCGGCGATGTGGGGGGCGATGGGCGGCGCGAAGCAGTAGGGATTGATGAGCTCCGGCGCCGCGACGAAGGCACTGGCGGCGGTGAGGCGCTCAACATCTTCGTTGTGGCCTGCGCTATCCGTGCCGGCGGCTATTGGTTTCATGCCGACGGTCCTGAGCCCCCGCTGCCGGGCGGCGTGGAGCAGGGCGCAGGTGACGAGGGTTTTGCCGACCTCGGTGTCGGTGCCGGTTATGAAGTAGCCGTGCATAGGATGACCTCGTAAGTCGCGGGCAGACCCTCAGCTTCCCGCAGGGATTCGTAACGCGCTTCGACGGCCTGCCAGACGCGGCGGCCCAACAGTCCTGGTCGGCGGTTTGCCCCGACCTGGTTGGCGCCGAGCGATTTTAGGGCGCGCAACAACGCTTTCAAATCAGGATGGTAGCGGCGGATGCGGCGGGTTGTAAGCCGCACGTTCCGCAAGCCTGCGGCGTTGCAAGCGTCGGCCAGCGCCAGGTCGGCCGCGAATTCCAGCACATGGCGATGACGGTCGACGTCGGCGAAGGCGTTGTACAGTTCGGTCAATGTGCCCGTGCCGAGGCTGCTGATGGCAAGGAGGCCGCCGGGGGCGAGTACGCGGGCGGCTTCGGCGATGGCGCGTTGGGTGTCGCACCACTGGATCGAGAGGCTCGACCAGTAGAGATCGAATGTGTCTGCCGGAAAAGGCAGCGCCTCGATGTCGGCGCAGATCCGCTCTCCTGCCGTGCTCTTCAGCATTCCCAGCGCGAAGTCGGCGGCGACCACGCGCGCGGTCGGCCAGCGCGCCTTGATCAGGCCCAGGCCGTAGCCGGTTCCGCAGCCGGCGTCGAGGATCGAATTGGCCCGGCTGTCTTTCGGTAGTGCGGCGAGCAGCAGTTCGCAGACCTGCCGTTGCAGCCCGGCGACAGAGTCGTAGCTGCCGGCGGCGCGGTCGAAGGATTCGCGGATGGCGCGTTTATTCATCGGCAAAGCGTGCCAGCAAATCCGCACAGCGCTCCGGTTGCGCAAGAAATGGCGCGTGGGCAACGCCGGGCAAGACTTCCAGCCGGGCAACTGGCAAATGTTCGACCAGCCATTCGGCTGCGGCCAGCGGCATCAGGGCATCGTGCGCGCCGTGCAGCAGCAGGACCGGCTGACGGATGCGGCCGACGTCCTGGCGCAGGTCGGTGTCGCGCAGGGCTTGCAACCCGGCGGCCAGTGCGGCGGGGGATGCCTGGGTATCCAGCAGCGCGGAGAGTTCGCGGGTCAGGCGGCGGGCCGCGCCATCACCCTGATTCAGCAGCGCGGCAAAGCGCCGCAGCGCCGCGCGCGGGTCGGCGGAAACGGCTGCGGAGAATTCTTCCAGCAGGCCTGGCGGCTGGCCGTGCGGCCAGTCGGGGGCCTGCACGAAACGCGGCGTCGCGCCGATCAGGACGAGGCGGTCGATTTTTTTGGGCTGATTCAGCGCCCATTGCAGCGCAGTCAGCGCGCCTAGCGACCAGCCGCACACGATGGCGCCCGCAGGCAGGTCGTCGCTAGCCGAATGGATGCGGAAATCTTTTTCCAGCAAGCTGACCAGCGGCTGCCAGACGCGGGCGTCGAAGCCCCAACCGGGAAGTAAAACCAGGTTTTTCACGGCGCGATGTCGGCGAGCGCTTCCAGCAGCCGGTCCACCTGCGCCTCGGTATGCGCGGCGGAGAGCGAGATGCGCAGCCGCGCTTGGCCGGCGGGCACCGTCGGCGGGCGGATCGCCGGGGCCCAGACGCCACGCGCTTGCAGGGCCTCGGCAAGTGCGACGGTCGCATGATTTTCCCCGATGACGAGCGGCTGGATCGGGGTGGTCGAGGGCAGCAGCCGCCAGCCGGTGCGGGTGCACAGTGGCGCCAGTCCCGTCCGCAGCCGGGCGATCAGCGATTGCAGATGGGCGCGTCGATCATCAGCCGCTTCGATGAGCTTCAGGCCTTCCAGCAATGCGGCGGCCAGCATCGGCGGCGCGGCGGTAGTGAAGATCGCCGTGCGCGCTTTCTGCGTCAGCCACTCGATGACCTGCTCGTCGCCCGCGACGAAGGCGCCGGCAACCCCGGCGGCCTTGCCCAGCGTGCCCATGACGAGCAGTTTCCCGGTGGGCTTGAGGCCGCAGGCGGCGAGGGCGCCGCGACCCTGCGGACCGAGGACGCCGAAACCGTGCGCGTCATCCACCACCAGCCAGGCGTCGTGGCGCTCGGCCAATTTTGCTAGTTCCGCCAGCGGCGCGAGGTCGCCATCCATGCTGAAGACGCTGTCGGTGAGGATCAGCTTCTGGCCAGCGTCACACGCGGCGAGTTGTTTTTCCAGCGCGGCCAGGTCGCCGTGGGGATAACGGCGACTATGCGCGCCCGAGAGCCGCACGGCGTCGATCAGCGAGGCATGGTTGAGGCGGTCGGCAAAGACCGTGTCGCCGCGCCCGGCCAATGCGGGCACCACGCCCAGATTGGCCATGTAGCCGGTGGAGAAGAACAGCGCGCGTTCCGCGCCGACGAAGGCGGCAAGCTGTTCTTGCAGTTCGTGATGCGGCCGGAAATGGCCGCCGAGGAAATGCGATGCGCCGGCGCCGACGCCCCAGCGGCGGGCAGCCGCGACGGTGGCTTCGATCAGGCGCGGGTCGGCGGCCAGGCCGAGATAGTCGTTGCTGGCAAAGGCGAGCAGGAGCCGGTCGTCGAGGATCATTTCCGGCCCGCAGCAAGAGTCGGCGCTGGCGGGACGGCGCAACAGGCCGGCTTCGGCCAGCGCCGCCAGTTCTTTCTGGATATTCATGCCGGCAGGGCTGCGTCGAGCGCCTCGACCGTGGCACGGCACAGGTGCGCGGTTTCCGCCGCGTCGAGGATGTAGGGCGGCATCAGATAGACGGTGTTGCCGATCGGGCGGAGCAGCACTTCGCGCGCCAGCGCGGCGCGGTAGAAGCGTCTGGAGAAACCCGCGTCGGCGACCACGTCGAACGCGAAGATCATGCCGCGCCGGCGGTAGTGGCGGACGTTCGGGTGATCGGCCAGTGACGCCAGCAGCGCGTCGATGTGCGCCGCGCGGGCAAGGTTGGCGTTAAGCACATCGTCTGTCGCAAAGATGTCGAGACTGGCCAGTGCCGCGCGGCAGGCGAGCGGATTGCCGGTGTAGGAATGCGAGTGGAGGAAACCTCGTGCCGTGGCATCGTCGTAAAAGGCGGCGTAGATGGTGTCCGTCGTCAGCACGGCGGAGAGCGGCAGATAGCCACCGGAAATGCCCTTCGACAGACAGAGCAAGTCGGGGGTGATGCCGGCCTGCTCAAAGGCGAAGAAGCTGCCGGTACGGCCGAAGCCGACGGCAATCTCGTCGCAGATCAGGTGCACCTCATAGCGATCGCACAGCGTGCGGGCCAGTCGCAGGTATTCGGGGTCGTGCATGGCCATGCCGGCGGCGCACTGCACCAGCGGCTCGACAATCAGGGCGGCGATGCGGCCATGGTGTTCGGCCAGATGTGCCTCCAGCGCGGCAGCGGCACTGTGGGCAGCCTCGATTGCAGATGCGGCGTTGCGCGCATCGGGCGAGGGCAGCACCGTGGCGGCGCGCAGCAGCGGCCCGTAGGCATCGCGGAAAATCGGAATGTCGGTCACCGCCAGCGCGCCAACGGTTTCGCCGTGATAGCCGCCGGCGAGGCAGAGAAATTCCTGCTTCTCCGGCCGTCCGCTGTTCTTCCAGTAGTGGAAGGACATCTTGAGCGCGATCTCGGTGGCCGAAGCGCCGTCGGAGGCGTAAAAGCAGTGGCCTAACTTATTGCCGGTCAGCGCCGCGAGGCGTTCGGCCAGTTGCACCGCCGGTTCATGGGTGAAACCGGCGAGCATGACGTGTTCCAGCGTCTCCAGTTGATCGCGCAGCGCCGCGTTGATGCGCGGATTGCAATGGCCGAAGAGATTGACCCACCAGGAACTGATGCCGTCGAGCCAGCGCTGGCCGTCAACGCCGTACAGCCACGCGCCTTTTCCGCGCATGACAGGCAGCAGCGGCAATTCGCCGCTGTCGTGATGCTTCATCTGCGTGCAGGGGTGCCAGACGGCGGCACGACTGCGGGCGAGGAGGGGATCGGTCAAAGTCGGCTCAGGGCGATGTCGGCCAGCGCGGCAATCCAGTCCGACCGCTCGTTGAGGCAGGGAATGTAATGAAATTCCTTGCCGCCGTTGCCGAGGAAGGCAGCCTTGCATTCCAGCGCGATTTCTTCCAGCGTTTCCAGGCAGTCGGCGGCAAAGCCGGGGCAGAGGATGTCGATGCGCTTGGCGCCCTGTTTTGCCAAATCTTCGAGCGTCGGCTGGGTGTAGGGTTGCAACCATTTGGCCGGGCCGAAGCGCGACTGAAAGGTGACCAGGGCCTGTTGTTCCGTCAGGCCGAGCCGCTCGCGCAGCAACTGGCCGGTGCGCTGGCATTCGTCGGAATAGGGGTCGCCCAGATCAATCGAGCGCTGCGGCAGGCCGTGGAAGCTCATCACCAGCCGCGTGGTCTCGTCCGGCCGACCGTGTGCCAGCCAATGCTCGCGCACGCTGGCGGCCAGTGCATCGATGTAGCCGGGATGCGTGCGGTAGTCGCGCACGAAGGCGATTTCCGGCAGGTTGCGCCGGGTGCGCGTCCAGGCGGAAATGGCATCCACCGTGCTGGCGGTTGTCGAGGCGGCGAACTGCGGGTAGAGCGGCACGACGAGGATGCGCGAATTGCCCGCGGCCGTGAGTTCTTCCAGCTTGCCGGCGACAGAGGGCTGGCCGTAGCGCATCGCGTGATCGACCGTCAGATCATCTCGCCCCCGCTCTCCGAGCAGGCCCTTCAGCAGCTTGGCTTGGCGCTCGGTATGTACCTTGAGCGGCGAGCCTTCCGGCGTCCAGATCGCGGCGTATTTTGCGGCGGATTTTTTCGGCCGGGTGTTGAGAATGATGCCATTGAGGATCAACCACCAGACCGGGCGCGGGATTTCGACGACGCGCGGGTCCCAGAGAAATTCGCCGAGATAGCGGCGCAGCGCGGGCGCGGTGGGAGCCTCGGGCGTGCCGAGGTTGACCAGCAGGATGGCGGTTTTCATGTTTAGCTCGGGCTCAGTGCCGATGAAAGCAGTCGCGCGCTGATATCGACGATGGGAATCACGCGCTCATAGGCCATGCGGGTCGGGCCGATGACGCCGATGGTGCCGACAATTTTGCCGTCGGGGCCATCGATTTCGTAGGGCGCGGCGACCACGCTGCATTCATCGAGCGGCGCGATGCCCGATTCGCCGCCGATGAAGACATGCACGCCCTCGGCGCGGTTGGACAGGTCGAGCAGTTGCATCAGCCCGGTGCGTTGCTCGAACAGGTCGAAGAGCTGGCGCAGGCGGCCCATGTTGGTCGACAGGTCATCGACGTTGAGGAGATTGCGCTCCCCCGAAATGAGGTACTGCGTGGCGGTTTCCTGGGTGACCTCGGCCCCGGCGGTGACGGCGGCGTTCATCAGTTCGGTCATGTCGCTGCGCAACTGCTGGAGCTCTTCCGTGAGCCGATGGCGGATCTGCTGGAAGTCGAAACCGGCAAAATTTTGCGTCAGGTAATTGGCGGCCTCGATCAGTTCGCTGGGCGAGTAAGGCCGCTGCGTCAGCAGAATCCGGTTTTGCACCTCGCCGCTGGCGGTGACGATGATCAGCAGGATGCGCGTCTCGGTGAGGCTTAAAAATTCGATCTGGCGAATCTTCGGTGCCTGCCGACGCGGGGCGATCACTACCCCGGCAAAATGCGTGAGTTCGGAGATCAGTTGCGAGGCCTGGCTGAGCACACGCTGCGGCACGTCGGGATGGAGCGCGCCCTTGAGTTCGGAAATATGCCGCGGGTCGAGGGGCCGCACGGTCAGCAGGGTATCGACAAACAGCCGGTAACCCAGCGGCGTCGGCACGCGGCCGGCGGAGGTGTGCGGGCTGGTGATGAAACCCATCTCCTCCAGATCGGCCATCACATTGCGGATGGTGGCCGGCGACAGTTCCAGGCCGGAGTATTTCGACAGCGTGCGCGAGCCGACCGGCTGACCTTCGACGATGTAGCGTTCGATCAGGGTCTTGAGCAGGGTTTGGGCGCGTGGGTCGAGCATGGTGTCAAGATTGTAGCGAACCTGTGGGATACAATGGCCGCGCCTTTTTTCGCCAGATTTTTCGCCGCTCATTGCGCCGCTCATTTCGCCGTCCTGCCAGCGCCGACTTTTAAAATCATGTCCCGCCAACTGAATGTCCATGCCCTGGGCCAGGTGTTCACCCCCGACGCGGTGGTCGAACGCATGCTCGCCCTGCGTCAGCGGCGCGGGCGCAGCCTTGACCCGGCGGCGGGCGACGGCGCCTTCTGCCGTCGCATCAATGGCTGCGAAGCCATCGAGGTCGACGCGACCGTTGCGCCGCCGGGTGCCCGGGTAATGGACTTTTTCGCCTATCCCGTCACCGAAAAATTCGACACGGTGATCGGCAATCCGCCCTATGTGCGTCAGCAGGACATTCCCCCGGAAACCCTGGCACGGCTCGATAGCGCGCTGTTCGACGGGCGCAGCAATCTCTGCCTGTATTTCATCGAAAAAGCTGTGCGCCATCTGCGGCGCGGCGGCGAGCTGATCTTCATCGTGCCGCGCGAATTCACCAAACTCACCGCCGCGCGCAAGCTGAATACCTTCCTCCACGCGGAGGGCGACATCACCGATTTCATCGAACTGGGCGACACGCGCATCTTCGGTTCGCACAACCCCAATTGCGCGATTTTCCGCTTCGAGCGCGGCCGCCATACGCGCCGTCTCAACGATGGCCGCTATTTCGCGCTGGTGGATGGGCAGTTGATGTTCTTGCGGAGTGATTACCGTCTGCCGCTTTCCGAACTGTTCGACGTGAAAGTCGGGGCGGTTTCGGGCGCCGACGAGATTTTCGGGCATCCGGAAGGCAACGCCGAATTCGTCTGCTCGAAGACGGTGGATGACGGTCAAACGCGGCGCATGATCTTTGGTCGCGCAGTCCCCCCCCATCTGCTGACGCATCTGGAGGCGCACAAGGAACGACTCCTGGGCCGCCGCGTGCGGCCTTTCGACGAATCCAACTGGTGGCACTGGGGGCGACTGCACCATGTCAGCGCCGCGCCGCGCATCTATGTGAATTGCAAAACGCGCCGGGAGCGACCGTTTTTTCTGCACGACTGCCCCAACTACGACGGCGCGGTGCTGGCGTTGTTTCCGAAAGTGGCGGGGATGGACCTGCAACGGGCAACCGACCTGCTCAACGATGCGGTGGATTGGGACGAGCTCGGTTTCGTCTGCGACGGCCGCCACCTCTTCACCCAGCGCACCTTGCAAAACTGCCTGGTGCCGCCTGAATTTGAAAAATTACTGAAACCGGTGACATGAACATGCGCACGCAGTTTCGTACTCTGGCTTTAATCGGCAAGGACGGCAGCCCCGAAGCCGCGGCGGCTTTGCTCGCCCTGCTGCAACATCTGCGCCGCGTCAATGACGGCAGTCTGACCCTGCTGGTCAAGCCGGAAAGCGCCATGGCGATCGGCATGCCGGAACTTGCCGCCAGTTTTGAAAAAATGGCCGCGGCGGCCGATGTCGCCATCGTCGTCGGCGGCGACGGCACCTTGCTCAACGCGGCCCGGCATCTGGCCGCGCGGGATGTGCCGCTGGTCGGGATCAACCAGGGTCGGCTGGGTTTCATGACCGATATTTCCCGCACCGACATGCTGGGCGCGATCGACGGGCTGCTGGCGGGTGAATTCACCGAGGATCGGCGCCTCTTGCTGGAAGCCCAGGTGCTGCGGTCGGGTGAGTCGGTATTTCAGCGTCTCGCGCTCAACGACGTGGTGGTGAACAAGGGCGACCTCGGCCGCCTGATCGAAATGGAAGTGCGCGTCAATGACGAGTTCCTCTACGTGCTGCGCGCCGACGGCATGATCGTCGCCACGCCCACGGGTTCGACCGCGTATGCACTGTCCGCCAATGGCCCGATCCTGCATCCCGCCGTGCCGGGCATCGCGCTGGTGCCGCTGTGCCCGCATGCCCTGACCTACCACCCCATCACGATTGCCGATTCGAGCCGCGTCGACATGGTGCTGCTGACGCCGGGCGATGCGCGCGTGCATCTGGATGGTCAGAGTCACTTCGACATCGTCGCCGGCGACATCGTCCGCGTGGCGCGCAGCAGCCATGTCGTCACCTTGCTGCACCCGCCCGGTTACAGCTATTTCGCCATGCTGCGCGAAAAGCTCAACTGGAGCGCCACGCCGCATCGCTAATCGCAAATCCGCGCCACTCATTCCATGCTGCTGCGCCTCGTCATCCGCGACTTCGTCATCGTCGACCGGCTCGAACTGGAGTTTGCCGCCGGTTTTGGCGCGCTTACCGGCGAAACCGGCGCGGGCAAGTCGATCCTCGTCGATGCCCTGTCGCTGGCGCTGGGCGAGCGTGCCGATGCCAGCGTGGTGCGGAACGGCGCGGAAAAGGCCGAGGTTTCCGCCGAATTCGCCGTGACGCCCGGAACGCCGCTGGCCGATTGGCTGGCCGCGAACGATTTCGACACCGACGCCTGCATCCTGCGGCGCATCGTCGATGCCGGTGGTCGTTCGCGTGCTTATCTTAACGGCGCGGCGGCCACGCTGGGCCAACTGCGCGAGGCAGCGGATTTCCTCGCCGACATTCACGGCCAGCATGCGCACCATTCGCTGCTGCGCGCCGATGCCCAGCGTGACTTGCTGGACGCTCATGCAGGAGCGCAGGCGCTGGCCGGGGAGGTCGCCGTCGCCTGCGCGGCCTGGCGCAACGCCTGCGCGGCGCGCCAGGGCGCCGAAAAGGATGTGGCGGCGACCGCGCGCGAACGCGAACTGCTCGAATGGCAGGTGAAAGAATTGGCGGCTTTGGCCTTCGACGCCGCGGAATGGCAGGAAACTGAACAAGAACAGCGCCGGCTCAGCGCTGCCGCCAGTTTGCTCGAAGCCAGCGCTGCCGCGCTGGACGTCCTCGACGAAGGCGAACCGGCAGCGCTATCAAACCTGCAACACGCCAGCGCGCGGCTCACGGAACTGACCGCCTACGATGCCGCGCTCACCGATGCGGCGCAGCTTTTCGATAGCGCCTTGATCCAGTTGCAAGAGTCGGCGCTGGCGCTACGGCGCTATCGCGAGCGGCTCGATCTCGACCCAGCCCGATTGTCCGAACTCGATGCCCGCATCGACGCCGTGACGCAGATGGCCAGGAAGCATCGCACTACACCGGAAGAATTGTCCGACGTGCTGGCCCGTCTGGAAGCGCGTCTCGCCGAATTGACGCTGGCCGCCGACCCGGCGGCCCTGGCCCTGCGCGAGCAGCAGACCGAAGCAGCTTACCGCGCGCTCGCCGGACGCCTGACTGTCGAACGCACCCGTGCCGCGAAAACGCTCGGCAAGGCAGTCAGCACCGCCATGCAGGAACTGGCGATGGCCGGTGGCCGCTTCGAGGTGGCGCTGACTCCGCTCGCCGAGGGGGCAGCCTACGGACTCGAAGCCGTCGAATTTTTGGTCACCGCCAACGCCGGCCAGCCGTTGCGGCCGCTCGCCAAGGTGGCCTCGGGCGGCGAACTTTCGCGCATCGGCCTCGCCCTGCAAGTCATCAGCAGCCAGTCCCACGCGGTCGGCACGCTGATCTTCGACGAAGTCGACGTCGGCATCGGCGGTCGGGTCGCCGAAATCGTCGGCCAGATGCTCAAGCAACTCGGCGCGGACCGCCAGGTGCTGTGCGTCACCCATCTGCCGCAGGTCGCCGCGCGCGCCGACTGGCAATGGTCGATCAGCAAGGCAATGACGGGTGAATCCACCGTCAGCCGTGTCAGCGTTCTCGACGCGGACAGCCGTGTCGAGGAAATCGCCCGCATGCTGGGCGGTGTGAAAATCACCGACACCACGCGCCAGCATGCGCGTGAAATGCTGGGACGCCTATAATCCGCGCCCCAGGGAGGTCACGATAGTTCATGCCGCATTTGGTTGGTGGTCATATCGATGCTGTCCAGCAGCGCTGGCAGGCTTACCGTGTCGATGGCACGTTTGATCTCTTCGTTGAGTTCACCCTCGCCCTGAACAGTCTGGCCGAACAACTCAGCCGCCTGCGGCTGCCCGGCCTGGTGCGCCAGTGCGAGAGCCTGGAAAACGCCGCGCTGGCTCTGTTCGGCGATCCCTCCACGCACCCGCTCGCCGAGCAAAGCGCGCTGGCGCTGGATCAGCGGATCAGCCCGCTCCTGGGCGCCATCCTCACCGCGCACCACGCCGCGATCGACGCCGAGAAACGCCTGAACGAAACGATCATCTCCGCCTCCATCGGCACGCCGGAATGGATCCGGCCGCGCACCGTGTGGATGGTGGTCGAACTGAATAATCGCTGGGCCCGGGGCTTGCGCGAGCAGCTCTCATTCTATGGTTTCCGGGTCGTCGAGTCCGGCTGGGACGATGAATTGCCCCAGCGCGAACCGCCGTTTGCCATCATCTTCGTGCCACACGATGAACAGGTGAGCGAGGGCCAGTTGGCCCTGATCAAGCGGGCGCGCACCTGTTGTCCCGCCACGCAGTTGTTTTACGTCGGCGTGCCGCGCGAACTCGATGTCATGGTCACCTTGATGCGTGCCGGCATCGACGTCACCGTCTTGCGCGAAGAACAGGCCGCCAACCTGCTCTCCAGGATTCTCGATTTCATCCAGACCCGCGAACAGGAGAGTTTCAAGGTGCTGGTCGTCGAGGACTCGCGGGTGGCGGTGGCGCAGATTCAGCGTGCGCTGAGCCAGAACAACATCCACTGCGAGGTCATCACCGACCCCTCCGGCCTGCTCGCCACCCTTGAAGCCTACCGTCCCGACCTGGTGCTCATGGACATGTACATGCCGCACTGCAATGGCGTCGAGGCCACCCGCGTATTGCGGCAATTGCCGGCCTATCAGTCGCTGCCGATTGTGTATCTGTCCAGTGAAACCGACATCGGTTTGCAGGTCGAGGCCCTGCGGCTGGGTGGCGACCAGTTTCTGACCAAGCCATTCAACCCGGTGGTGCTGGCCGCCACCCTGAAAACCACCATCGAGCGCCACCGCGAAATGCGACGTTGCAGTCAGAATGACGGCCTCACCGGGCTGTTGACGCACACGGCATCCAAAGCCAGGCTCGACAGCATGCTGGCCGCGCTCCCGCCCGACGGCAAGCTGTGTGTCGTGATGCTGGATATCGACCACTTCAAATCGGTCAATGACAACTATGGCCATCCGGTTGGCGACCAAGTGATTCGCAGCCTCGCCTGGCTGCTCAAGGGCCGCCTGCGCGGCAATGACCTGATCGGCCGCTATGGCGGCGAGGAGTTCGTTCTGGCCCTGAAAGACGTGGGCCCCGACGAGGCTTGGGTGGTCATCGATCGCATCCGCGGCGACTTCGCCAAGCTGCCCCATGCCCACGACGGCGGCGCGCTGCGCGCCAGCTTCAGCGCCGGCATTGCATCCTTCCCGGAATATCGTGGTTCCAGCGAACTCATCAACATGGCCGACACGGCCCTGCTCGAAGCCAAGCGCAGCGGCCGCAACCGGGTCGAGCGCGCCGATGACCTTTCGCAAAGGAAACCCGCCGCCGCAAACGGCCGGGAAGAAATCGTCCCGACGCTGGCGCGCGGGTTTGCCTACTGATTCACGCTTGCCAAAAGTCGGCGCTGGCGGGACGGCGTCACCAGAGTGTTTCGCGCTCGGCGCTGGCTGAAATCTTGTGAATGGCCAGGTCGGCGCCGTTGAATTCATCTTCAGGATCGAGGCGAATGCCGACAGCCAGCTTGACCACGCCATAGACGGCCAGGCCGCCGACAAAGGCGATGGTCACGCCGAGCAGCGTGCCAGCGACCTGGCTCATGAAAGCGACACCGCCCATGCCGCCCAGTTCCTTGAGTCCGAAGATGCCGGCGGCGATGCCGCCCCAGGCGCCGCAAAGACCATGCAGGGGCCAGACGCCGAGCACATCGTCGATCTTCCAGCGGTTCTGACTCAGGGTGAACATCACGACGAACAGACCGCCGGCAATGCCGCCGGTGACGAGCGCACCGAGCGGGTGCATCAGATCGGAGCCGGCGCAGATGGCGACCAATCCTGCCAACGGTCCGTTATGCGCAAAGCCTGGGTCGTTCTTGCCCAGCGCCAGGGCCGCCAGCGTGCCGCCGGCCATGGCCAGCAGCGAGTTCATCGCCACCAGACCGGAAACCTTGTCGAGCGTCTGCGCGCTCATGACGTTGAAGCCGAACCAGCCGACGATGAGGATCCAGGCGCCCAGCGCGAGGAAGGGAATGGAAGACGGCGGGTGCGCGCCGGCGATGCGGCCGTCCTTGTGATAGCGGCCGCGCCGTGCGCCGAGCAGCAGCACGGCAGCCAGCCCGATCCAGCCGCCCACCGCATGCACCACCACCGAGCCGGCAAAGTCGTGGAACTCTTCACCGAACGTGGCCTTGAGCCAGCCCTGAATGCCATAGGCCTGGTTCCAGGCGATGCCCTCGAAGAAGGGATAGAGAAAGCCGACCAGCAGGAAGGTGGCCGCCAGTTGCGGCCCGAAACGCGCGCGCTCGGCGATGCCGCCCGAAACGATGGCGGGAATCGCGGCGGCAAAGGTGAGCAGGAAGAAGAACTTGGTCAGCTCGAAGCCGCTCTTCTGCGCCAGTTCCTCGGCACCGACGAAGAAATGCACGCCGTAGGCGATGCCGTAGCCGATGAAAAAGTAGGCCAGCGTCGATACCGCAAAGTCGGAGAGTATCTTGACCAACGCGTTGACCTGGTTCTTGCGCCGCACCGTGCCGAGTTCAAGAAAGGCGAAGCCGGCATGCATGGCCAGGATCATGATGGCGCCGAGCAGGATGAACAGCACGTCGGCGGAGGTTTTGAGGTTGTCCATTGTGGTGCTCCAGAGTGTCGAGTCCGGGACTGGGAAGCAACAAGTGTTCCTGCCCGACTATCGCGCCGAATCAACGCCCCGGCGCACCATCATTGTTTTCCCTGATCCGTCTGGCACCTGAATGGTGCCCGTAATGCACCATTACGATGCGCCTCCACGAATCATGAACCCGTGACGCTCTGGCCGCGCACAAATTCCCCGATATGACGATCCTCCTCGACCGTGTGCTTGAGGAACCAGGTGACCAGAAAATCAAGAAAGCTTTCGTGCGATTTGCCCTGGGTGCGCCATGAGAGTTCGTCGATCAGTTCGAGATGCAACTTGTGGTGACGATCAAAGTCCGGGTAGCCGAACTTGATCATCAGATTTTCCTCGCTGGTGAAATGGAAGAGCGCATATTTCGCGAGTTCATCAAGCAGCCTTTCACGATAGCGCGCGTCGGTACAGGTTGCAAGCTCCGTGTTCAGGCGGGTGATCAGCGCCAGGAAAAAGTGATGCTGCAGGTCGATCTCCGCGACCCCCGTGTCGTATTCGCGTTTCCATTCAGGGACGATAAATGTCATGGCGTTGACTCCGGAGCAGGTGGTCAGGGGGCGGCTTACTTAGTCATCTTGCACTGGCCGACATAGGCGTCGGGATGATTGGTGAAGATCGTGCCCATCAGCTTGTTGGTGATGCGCCCCTTGCTGTCCTGATGCACCAGACGCAGGTAGTAGTTCTGCACCGGGAAATGGTTGCTGTTGAACTTGAAGTCGCCGCGCACCGAGGCGAATTTGGCGGTTTCGAGCGCTTTCCTGATTGCCGCCTTGTCGCCAAGCTGGCCCTTGGTCTGGCGCACGGCGGCATCCATCAGCAGCGCGGCGTCATAGCCTTGCGCGGCGTAGAGCGAGGGCAGGCGGCCGTATTCCTTCTCGAAAGTGGCGACGAATTTCCGGTTGGCGGCGTTGTCGATATCGTGGGCCCAGTGGGTGGAATTGAACAGGCCGAGCATCGGCGCGCCCACCGCCTTGATGGTGTCTTCATCGGCCGAAAAGCCCGTGGTGATCAGACGCATGTCCTTGGATAAACCGGCGGCGACGAACTGCTTGATGAAGTTGATGCCCATGCCGCCGGGCAGGAAGAAAAATACCGCGTCGGGCTGGGTGGCACGCAATTGCGCGAGTTCGGCGGCATAGTCGAGCTGGCCGAGTTTGGTGTAGACCTCGTCGGCGACTTTGCCTTTGTAGTAACGCCGGTAACCGGCGACCATGTCCTTGCCGGCCGTGTAGTTCGGGGCGATGGTGACGACGCTTTTGATGCCCTGGTCGCTGGTCCACTTGCCCATCGCCTCGCTGAGATTGTCGTTCTGCCAGGCGACATTGAAAAAGTAGGGATTGCATTCCTCGCCGGCCAGTTGCGACGGACCGGTGTTGGCGGAGATGTAGAAGGTCTGGTTGTCGAAGATCGACTTGCCGACGGTGAGCATGAGGTTCGAGAAGATGATGCCGGTCATGAAGTCGACCTTGTCCTTCTTGAGAAAACGCTCGGTGGTTTGCTTGGCGGTGTTCGGGTCCTGCTTGTCGTCGGCGACGATGACCTCGGCGGGTACGCCGCCCAGCTTGCCGTCCAGATTCTTGATGGCGAGCTGAAAACCGTCGCGGATGTCGGCGCCCATGCCGGCGCCGGGTCCGGAGAGGGTGGACAGGAAGCCGACCTTGACGGTTTGTGTTGCCTGGGCAGTTAGCGCGAAGGTGGCCAAGAGGGCGGCAAGCAGAGTTTGTTTCATTGGGTAATTCCTTTCAGAGGCTGTCGCGCCAGCGGCGGATGGCGGCAAAGGTTTCGGCATCGCTGCCGGGAGAATGTCCAAGGCGGGTCGTCGCGGCGGCAATAACGGCGGGGGATTGCCAGCGCAGAAAAGGATTGGTGGCCAGTTCCTCGGCGAGGGTCGAGGGCACGGAAGCTTGGTTGCTGGCGCAAAGCTTGTCGACGCGCCCGATGCGCGCGGCGATGTGCGGATTGTCGGGTTCCACGGTGCGCGCAAAGCGCAGGCAGGACTGCGTGTATTCATGGGCGCAATAGGCGAGCGTGGCGGCGGGCAGGGCGGCGATACGGGCGAGCGAGGCATGCATTTGCGTCATGGTGCCCTCGAAGACGCGGCCGCAACCGGCGCCGAACACGGTATCGCCACAGAACAGCACCCCCGGGCGATAATAGGCCACATGACCCAACGTATGCCCCGGCACCTCGATCACCGTGAAGTCCTCGCCCAGTGCGGGAATACGCACGGTTTCGCCATCGCGCAGAGGATGAGTGACGACCTCGGCTGCTTCGAGCGCCGGGCCGAACACGGGCACGGCCATGCGGGCGACGAGTTCGGCGATGCCGCCAATGTGGTCACCATGCCGGTGCGTGACGAGGATTGCGCACAGTCGATCGCCGGTCGCTTCCAGAAAACGCGCTACCGGCGCGGCTTCGCCGGGGTCAACGACCGCAACCTGGCCGTCGTGACGCAAGGCCCAGATGTAGTTGTCTTCAAACGCCCTGATCGGTTCGATTTTCATGGCGGTCGATTGTAATGCTGAAAGCAGGAGAATTCGCCGACTGGCTGGCAACGCCGCAAGGGCAGTATGTGCTGGCGTGGGAGCAGCGGAAGCTCGATCTGCTGGTGGCGGATATCTTCGGTTTCAATGCCGTGCAGGTCGGGTTTCCCCAGCTCGATTTCCTGCGCGCCAACCGCATGCCGTTTCGTGTGCTCTGTTGTGATCGAAGCGGCGTCGCCGTGCAATGCGATCCGCGTTATTTGCCCTTTGCGACCAACAGCATCGACCTGATCGTCCTGCCGCATGTGCTCGAATTCAATGCCAACCCGCAGCAGATCTTGCGCGAGGTGGAGCGGGTGCTGGTACCGGAAGGCAGCGTGGTGGTAACGGGCTTCAATCCCTACAGCCTCTGGGGGCTGCGCCGCGCCATGGCGCGGCGCAGCGGACGCCCGCCCTGGCAGGGACGTTATCTCAGCGTGCCGCGCCTGCGCGACTGGTTCACCCTGCTGGGTTTCGAGACTCGCAGCGGTGCTTTCGGCTGTTATGCCCCGCCGGTGCGCCAGGAAAAATGGTTGCAGCGCTGGCGCTTCATGGATGCCGCCGGCGACCGCTGGTGGCCGGTGGCGGGCGCGGTGTATGTATTGCAGGCGATCAAGCGCCAGCATGGCATGCGCCTGATCACGCCGAAGTGGCGCGACCGCAAGGCCGCCGCCCGCGCGCTGGCGGCCGTGACCCGCAAACCCTTGACCCAGAAAACAGAACAGGAATGACTGAAATAGTTGATATCTACACCGATGGCGCGTGCAGCGGCAATCCCGGCCCCGGCGGCTGGGGGGCGCTGTTGCGCTGCAATGGCAGCGAAAAGGAATTGTCGGGCTACGCCCCGGCCACCACCAACAACCGCATGGAACTGATGGCGGTGATCGAGGCCTTGCGCTCGCTCAAGCGTCCCGTGGCGGCGCGCGTGCATACCGATTCGCAATATGTGCAAAAAGGCATCAGCGAATGGATTCACGGCTGGAAAAGACGCGGCTGGAAAACCGCCGATCGCCAGCCGGTGAAAAATGTCGACCTGTGGCAGGCGCTGGATGCTGCCACCGTTGGTCACAAAATCGAATGGCTGTGGGTGCGCGGCCATGCGGGGCATATCGAAAATGAACGTGTCGATGAGTTGGCGCGGCAGGCAATTGAAAGCAAGCGATGAGCATCATTCGTCAAGTCATGCTGGACACCGAAACCACCGGCCTCGAATGGCGCCAGGGGGAGCGGGTCATCGAGGTCGGTTGCGTCGAGATGGTGAGCCGCAAACTCACCGGCCGGTATTTTCACTGCTATCTGAACCCCGAACGCGCCATCGGCGCGGGCGCTCAGGCCGTGCATGGACTGACCGACGAGTTCCTCGCCGACAAACCGAAATTTGCCGACGTTGCCGACGAGCTGCTCGAATTCCTGCACGATGCCGAAGTCATCATCCATAACGCCCCCTTCGATGTCGGCTTTCTCGACAACGAACTCGAACTGGTTGGCAAAGCGCCGCTGAAGGCCGCCTGCGACGCGATTACCGACACGCTCAAGATGGCCCGCGAACTGCGCCCCGGCAAGAAGAACGGCCTGGATGCCCTGTGCAGTGAATTCGGCGTCGATAACTCGAATCGCCAGTTGCACGGCGCGCTGCTCGATGCGGAATTGCTGGCCGAGGTCTATCTGGCCATGACGCGCGGCCAGGAAAGCTTGATGATGGACCTGGAAATGGGCTCGGCGGAAATGGTCGCCCTGATCTCCGGCGAGCGTCCCTCGGTGCGCGTCCTTTCCGCCAGCGCCGACGAACTGGCCGAGCATGAACGCGTGCTGGCCGAGATCGACAAGGAAAGTAAAGGCAAGACGCTCTGGCGAATGTTGGCGGCCTGAATGAAAAGTCGGCGCTGGCGGGACGGCGTCAGCCGGATCGCCGCCTGTAACACATAAACATGTGCTACACTTAATCGCGTGTTAATTTAAGGATTATTCCCATGGCCACTGTCAATTTCACCGGCGCGGTGGATCGCGAACTTCTCAAACGGGCAAAGATCATTGCCGCCAAGACGGACACCTCCGTCAACGCCCTGTTCAATGCCGAGTTACGCTATCTGGTGGAAACATTCGAAGCCGCCGAAACCGCTGGCAACCAGAACTACCGCGCGCTACTCGACTTTTCGCTGGGCCGGATTGACGATCGGGTTGCCATGGCGGCGCTGGGCATTGACAGCGAAGAGGACCTTTTTCTGCTCTTGGCCCAAGCCCGCCTACCCATGCCGCGCCTGTCGGCCGCGATCACGCAGGGCATGGTGGACGAGCTCAACGCGCTGGCGGCATAGTGGCAGCCGCGACTGCGACGGAGACATCGAGGGCCGCTGTCGTCCTGCTGCCGGACGCCGGGCCGCTGATCACGCTGGCCCATGCCGATGCGCTGCACCTGCTGCACAAGCCCGGCTGGCCGGTGCGGGTGGTGGATATGGTGCTGCACGAAGTCACGCGCAACGCCACCCCGACCAGCGAAAAGATTGGCCGCTGGGTCGCCGAACGCTCGATCGTCGTCCTCGGTACACGCACCTTCCAGCGCCATCTGGCGGCTCAGTCAGGCGACGAAGCGCCGCGCAAGGCAAATCTCGGCGAATTGGCGATTCAGGAAACCATGACCGATCTCGCGCTCGCCACACCGGCCACGACCGGTGTGTTCCTGTTCGAGGATCACAAGATCGCGCGCGCCAGCTTTTTGCTGCCGGCCAACTGCCGCAAGATCAGCACGCGCGCGTGGTTGCTGTTTTTGGAGGGACGCGGCTGGATCGATTCTGCCGACGCGATCGAGCGGGCGGCGATTGCCAGCGGGCGAAATTTTTCGCGGCTGCGTTTCCCGCCGGGGTGAAGTGTTTTTAGTTTTCCGGTTCGAGGAACAGCACGCCCAGCGGCGGCAGGCATAGTCTCAGCGAGCAGGGCCGCCCATGATGGGCGCAATCCTCGGCATCCACGCCACCGCCATTGCCCTGGCCGCTGCCGCCGTAGCCGGTTGCGTCGCTGTTGAGCACCTCACGCCAGCGGCCTCCCCCTACCACATGGGGCACACCCACCCGATAGTTCTCGCGCAGCACGGGCGTGGCGTTGATGACGACCAGCAGCGTCTCGCCATGCTGACCGCGCCGCAGGAAACTGACGACGCTCTCGTCGCTGTCGTGGCAGTCGATCCACTCGAAACCGTCATTGCTGAAATCGCGGCTGAACAGGGCGGGGCGCGCCTTGTAGCAGGCATTCAGGTCGCGCAGCCAGGCCTGGACGCCGGCGTGCGGCCAGTATTGCAGCAGGTGCCAGTCGAGGCTGGTGTCGTGGTTCCATTCGCGCGTCTGGCCGAATTCGCAGCCCATGAACAAGAGCTTCTTGCCCGGATGCGCCCACATGTAGCCGAGCAGCAGGCGCAGGTTGGCGAAGCGCTGCCATTCGTCGCCCGGCAGTTTGCCGACCAGCGAACCCTTGCCATGCACCACCTCGTCGTGCGAGATCGGCAGCATGAAGTTTTCGTGGAAGGCATACCAGATGCTGAAGGTGATCTGGTCGTGGTGATGCTTGCGATGAACGGGTTCGTGGGCGTAATAGTCGAGCGTGTCGTGCATCCAGCCCATGTTCCATTTCATGCCGAAGCCCAGGCCGCCGAGCCAGGTCGGCCGTGACACCATCGGCCAGGCGGTCGATTCCTCGGCGATGGTTTGCGTGTCGGGAAAATCGCGATACACCGCCTCGTTCAGCTGGCGCAGGAACTGGATTGCGGCGAGGTTTTCGCGGCCGCCGTGTTCATTGGGAACCCATTCGCCCTCTTTGCGGGCGTAATCCAGATAGAGCATGGACGCGACGGCGTCAACACGCAGGCCGTCGATGTGATACTTGTCGAGCCAGAACAGCGCGCCGGACAGCAAAAAGGCGCGCACCTCGTGACGACCGTAATTGAAGATCTGGCTGCTCCATTCCGGGTGATAACCCTGGCGCGGGTCGGCGTGCTCGTAGAGCGCCGTGCCGTCGAAATAGGCCAGCCCGTGCTCGTCGTTCGGAAAGTGCGAAGGCACCCAGTCGAGAATGACGCCGATGCCGCGCTGATGCAGGTGGTCGACGAGGAACATGAAGTCCTGCGGCGAGCCGTAGCGCGAAGTCGGCGCAAAAAAGCCGGTGACCTGGTAACCCCAGGAGCCATAGAACGGATGCTCCATGACCGGCAGCAGTTCGACATGCGTGAAACCCATGTCCACACAGTAGTCGGCGAGCAGGGGGGCGATATCGCGATAACCGAGGGGCTGATCGGGATTGTCCGGCGCGCGGCGCCAGGAGCCCAGATGAACCTCATAGACGGAAAAGGGTGCGTCGAGCGCGTTCGCCTGCTTGCGCCGGGCCAACCAGTCCTCGTCGTGCCAGTGGTAATCAAGGTTGGCAATGATCGAAGCGGTGGCGGGCGCGGCTTCGCTGGTGAAGGCGAAGGGGTCGGCCTTGTCGACCTTGTAGCCATTCACGTTCGATTCGATGTGGAACTTGTAGCGCTGGCCGACGCCGGCGCCCGGCACAAAACCTTCCCAGATGCCGGCATCGGCATGGATGCGTCGCAGCCAGTGGGTATGTCGGTGCCAGTTGTTGAATTCGCCCATGACGGATACGGCGTGGGCATTCGGCGCCCACAGCGCAAAATGACAACCGGCCACGCCATCACGAGTCTCCGGATGCGCGCCCAAGCGCTCGTAAAGTCGGGTATGGCTGCCCTCGCGAAACAGATGGAGATCAAGCTCGCGCAGGCGGCTGGTGCTGGTCTGGACGTTCGACATGGTGCGATCCTCCGCTACCGACTACAAAAACAAAAAAGCCCGACGCAATGCCGGGCTTATGGAATTGGTGGGTGGTACTGGGTTTGAACCAGTGACCCCTGCCGTGTGAAGGCAGTGCTCTACCGCTGAGCTAACCACCCGGAAGCGAGAGGCGCGCATTAGATCACAATCCTGGCGCGCCGGTCAATTTAGCCCTTGATCACGGCGGCGACGGCCTTCGCCACGTACTCGATATTCCTCGTGTTCAGCGCGGCGACGCAGATGCGGCCGGTGCTGACGGCATAGATGCCGTATTCGGCGCGCATTTTTTCCACCTGGGCGGCGGTCAGGCCGGTGTAGGAGAACATGCCGCGCTGGACGTTGATGAAATCGAAGTTCGGCGCGCCCGCCGCCTTGAGGTTTTCGACAAGGCTGGCGCGCATGACGCGGATGCGGTCGCGCATGCCGGCGAGTTCGGTTTCCCACATCTGGCGCAGCTCGGGGCTGGCCAGGCAGGCCGCGACGATGGCGCCGCCGTGGGTGGGCGGGTTGGAGTAGTTGGTGCGAATCACGCGCTTGACCTGGGAGAGCACGCGGGCCGATTCGTCCTTGCTGGCGGTGACGATGGTCAGTGCGCCGACGCGTTCGCCATACAGCGAGAAGGACTTGGAGAATGAGCTGGAAACGAAGAACTGCAGACCGGAAGCGGTGAACAGGTCGAGCGCGGCGGCGTCCTGCTGGATGCTGTCGGCAAAACCCTGGTAGGCCATGTCGATGAAGGCGACGAGGTTCTTTTCCTTGATCGCGGCGACCACTTCGGCCCACTGGGCGGCGGTGAGGTCGGCGCCGGTCGGGTTGTGGCAGCAGGCATGCAGCACGACGATGGACTTGGCCGGCATGGCGGCCAATGAGGCCTTCATGGCGGCGAAATCGACGCCGCGCGTGGTGGCGTCATAGTAGGCGTAGCCCTTGACCGGGAAGCCGGCGCCTTCGAACAGCGCGCGATGGTTTTCCCAGCTCGGGTCGCTGATATAGACGGTGGCATCAGGCAGCAGGCGCTTGAGATAATCAGCGCCGACCTTGAGCGCGCCCGTGCCGCCGAGGCACTGGCAGGTGACGCTGCGGCCGGCGGCGAGTAATTCGGAATCCTTGCCGAACAGCAGGTTTTGCACGGCGCCGTTGTAGGCGGGCGTGCCCTCGATGGGCTGGTAGCCGCGCGGCGGCTGGGTTTCGAGGCGGGCCTTTTCGGCGGCCTTGACGGCGGCCAGGAGCGGAATCTTGCCATCGTCGCCAAAATAAACACCAACGCCCAGGTTGACTTTGGCTGGATTCTTGTCGGCGTTGTAGGCTTCATTCAGCCCCAGGATCGGGTCGCGGGGGGCCATTTCGACGTTGGCAAACAGTGAAGTGCTCATGGAAACTCCGTTAAAGGTTGGCGGGTAGGGGGCGCAGGGATTTTTGGGGTTGCAGAACTCACAATAATACTCCCGGAGCTGCCAGCACATGCCGGTCTCTCGTATAAAATCAGGCGGAACTACAATCACCATAAAAGATGAAAAGGGACCTGGAAATGACAAACCGCAAATTTGTTTACGCCTTCGAAGAAGGCGATGGCAAGAACAAGATGCTGCTGGGCGGCAAGGGCGCGAATCTGTGCGAGATGACGCAGATCGGCCTGAACGTGCCGCCCGGCTTTACGATCACCACCGATGCCTGCCTGAGCTATCTGGAGCACGATGCCCTGCCCGACGGGGCGCTGGACGAAGTTCTGGCGCACATGAAGGCGCTGGAGCAAAAGACCGGCAAGACCTTCGGCGGCGGCGACAATCCGCTGTTGGTGTCGGTGCGCTCGGGTTCCTCGATGTCGATGCCGGGCATGATGGACACCATCCTCAACCTTGGCTTCAACAAGACCACGTTGCAGGCAATCATCAAGCTGACCGACAACCCGCGTTTCGGTTACGACGCCTACCGCCGCTTCATCCAGCTCTTCGGCAAGATCGCGCTGGGCGTCGAGGACAAGCATTTCGACGAAGCCATGGCGGCGATGAAGAAAAAAGTCGGCGTGGCGCAGGACGTCGATCTCAAGGCCGAGCATCTGGCCGAACTGGCGGATCAATTCGCCCGGATCATCGAGGCGAATACCGGCCGGCCCTTCCCGGAAGACCCCTACAAGCAGCTCGAAATCGCCATTGGCGCGGTGTTCCGTTCCTGGAACGGCAAGCGCGCCGTCGACTACCGCCGGCAGTTCAGGATCACCAAGGATCTGGCCAACGGCACGGCGGTGAGCGTCTGCACCATGGTGTTTGGCAACATGGGCAACGATTCGGGCACCGGCGTCGGTTTCACCCGCAATCCGGGCACCGGCGAGGACATGATCTATGGCGAATATCTCGTCAACGCCCAGGGCGAGGACGTGGTGGCTGGCATTCGCACGCCGAAGGCGATTGCCGAGATGGAGCAGGACATGCCGGAAATCTACCGGCAGTTGCTCGAACTGCACAATCGTCTCGAATCACACTACAAGGAAGTGCAGGATTTCGAATTCACCATCGAGCGCGGCACGCTGTACTGCCTGCAAACCCGCAACGGCAAGATGAACGCCCATGCGCTGGTGCGCACCTCGGTCGAGATGTTCCGGTCAGGCCTGATCAGCAAGGAAAAGGCGCTGTTGCGCGTCGATCCGGCCATGCTGGAGCAATTGCTGGTGCCGCAACTGTCGCCCAACTTCAAGGGCAAGCCGCTCGCCATCGGTTTGTCGGCCTCACCGGGCGCGGCTTCCGGCAAGATCGTGTTTGACGCCGACTCGGCCGAATCGCGCGGCCTCGCCGGCGAAAAAATCATCCTGGTGCGAGAGGAAACCAAGCCCGAGGATATTCATGGCTTCTTCCATGCGCAGGGCATCCTCACCAGCCGCGGCGGCAAGACTTCCCACGCGGCGGTGGTCGCGCGCGGCATGGGCAAGCCCTGCGTGTCCGGTTGCGAGGCGATCCACATTGACGACATGAAGCGCTGCGCCACCATCGGCGACACGACGTTGCACGAGGGCGACGTGGTGACCATCGACGGCGGCAACGGCAAGGTTTATGCCGGCGAAGTGCCAACCGTGCAGGCCGAGTTCAACCAGGACATGGAAACCCTGCTCAAGTGGGCCGACCAGATGGCGCGCCTCAAGGTGATGGCCAACGCCGACACGCCGTCTGATGCCGCCCGCGCCCGCGAATTCGGCGCCATGGGCATCGGCCTGTGCCGTACCGAGCGCATGTTCAACGCCACCGACCGTCTGCCGATCGTCCAGGAAATGATCCTCGCCGAGTCGAACGAAGAACGCCAGGCCGCGCTCGACCGCCTGCTGCCGATCCAGCGCGCCGACTTCAAGGGCATCTTCAAGGCGATGAAGGGGCTGCCGGTCACCGTGCGCCTGATCGACCCGCCGCTGCACGAGTTTTTGCCGACCGCCGCCCAGCTCGAACTCGAAATCGCCCACCTGCACCACCTGCGCGATTCGCTGAAGGCGCTGGAAGAACTGCCCGAGACGCTCAAGCTCCTGAACCCGAAGCTCTACATGCAGTATGCCGACGGCCTGACCAAGCTCGGCCGTAGCATGACCGACTTCAAGGAAGGCCACCTCGAAGAGGATGTCATCCACAAGAAGGAGAAGACGCTCAAGAAGGTGCGCGCGCTTTCCGAAGTCAACCCGATGCTCGGCCACCGCGGCGTGCGGCTCGGCATCACCTATCCCGAGATCTACTCGATGCAGATCCAGGCGATCCTCGAAGCCGCCGCGCTGTGCGCCAAGGAAGGCATCGAGACCTATCCCGAGATCATGGTGCCGCAGGTCGCGACGGTGGAAGAGCTGGTGCGCATCCACAGCTATGTCAAACGCATCCACAAGGTAGTCGAACTCACCCACGGCATCAATGTCGGCTACAAGTTCGGCAGCATGCTGGAAGTGGTGCGCGCCTGCCTGCGCGCCGGCCGCATGGCGCAGGACGCGGAGTTCTTCTCCTTCGGCACCAACGACCTGACGCAGGCCACCTTCTCGTTCAGTCGCGAGGATGCCGAGAACAAGTTCCTGCCGGGCTATGTCGAGGCGGGCATCCTCATCGACAACCCCTTCGAGGTGCTCGACCAGAAGGGCGTCGGCGAGTTGATGAAGCTGGCGGTGACGGAAGGCCGCAAGACCAACCCCGATCTCAAGGTCGGCATTTGCGGCGAGCATGGCGGCCATCCCGGCTCGATTGCCTTCTGCCATGCCATCGGCCTGACCTATGTGTCCTGCTCCGGCCCGCGCGTGCCGATCGCCCGCCTGGCGGCGGCGCAGGCGCAACTACTCGATCAGGGCGGCCAGCTCACGAAAAACGCCTGATGCTCACCATCGAGATCGTCTCGGACGTCGTCTGCCCCTGGTGCTTCATCGGCACGCGGCGGCTGGCGGCGGCCGTCGCGCTGGTCCGGCGGGAGCGGCCGGACTTTGCTTTCCGCAAGCACTGGCTGCC
>JAUSBB010000164.1 GCA_030652245.1 Rhodocyclaceae bacterium
CGGTGGCGTGATGCGCATGCGTCAGGTGAAGGAAATCGTCGTGCCGGCCCAGGGCGAAGTGTCGCTCAAGCCTGGCGGCTACCATGTCATGCTGATCGACATGCAGGTGCCGCTCAAGGATGGCGACGTGGTTGCAATCACCCTCGGTTTCGCCGACGGCAGCAGCAAGACCGTCGAAGTACCCGTGAAAAGGCCGACCGCCGGAATGCTGCCCAAGGGCGACAAGGGCGGCATGGATCACAGCAAGATGAAGCACTGACTTTCATGATGCGCGGGCCACGCCCCCGATCATGAAAGACACCCGCCCCCCTTCGCCCCCCTCGCGGGGGGTTCCGAACGGTTCGCTGGCGCTCAAATATCACGGGGTGCGGCGCTTATGCGTCAGAGCGGATTGCGGCTTGCGCCGCGTGTCGCCTCGCCTTGGGGCGGGCCCTACCCCTTACCCCGGTCGCCCTCATTGGCGATGGTGATGAAGTGGGTCAGCCGCTGCGCATGGATTGCGCCACTGGCAACCGCTGCCTTGATCGCGCAATCCGGCTCGTTTTCGTGACGGCAGTCGCGAAAGCGGCAGTTACCGAGATGGGCCTGAAAATCGGCGAAGCCCAGCTCGATTTCACCGCGCGTCAAATGGGCGAGGCCGAATTCCTGCAGGCCGGGCGAGTCGATCAGCGCGCCGCCGCTTGACAATGCATAGCGGCGCGCGTGGGTGGTCGTGTGTTTGCCGGCATCGAGCGCGGTGGAAATTTCGCGCGTCGCCGCGCCGGCGCCGGGAATCAGCGCATTGGCGAGGGTGGATTTGCCCATGCCGCTTTGGCCCACCAGCACCGAAATCTGGTCGGCGAGCCACGGCAGCAGCGGCTTGGCGTCGGCCAACGCGCTAAGTTCCAGGATCGGTATAGCGAGCCGGGCAAAGGGGGCGAGTTGCGCGCGCGCGGCGGGCAGGCTGGCGGTCAGGTCGGCCTTGTTGAGCACGATGACGGCGCGCATCTGCTGGTGTGCCGCGGCGACGAGGGCGCGCGAGATCAGTTCGGTGGAAAAGCCGGGTTCGGTGGCGACCACCAGTACGATCTGCGTCGCATTGGCGGCAATCAGTTTCTGCTTCCACTGATCGCTGCGGTAGAGCAGGGAGCTGCGCGGCGCATGGTTGAGAATCTGCGCTTCGCTGTCGTGGAGCGGCCCCAGCGTGACACGGTCGCCGCAGGCGTAGGGGCTTTTCTTGCCGCGCGGGATGCCATTGACGATGCGGCCGTCATCCAGCAAGACCTCGTAGTGACGGCCAAAGGCGGCGACGATGGTGCCGGCTGGCGTCACGGGTTGCGTAGCTGCGCGATGCGCTGACTGGCCGGCGGATGCGAGTCGTAGAACAGCGAAAACAGCGGGTCGGGCGTCAGCGTCGCCGCATTGTCGCGGTAGAGCTTGACCAGCGCGGCGATCAGTTCGCTGCCGCTGGCTTGTTTGGCCGCATACGCATCGGCTTCGAATTCGTGGCGCCGTGACAGCCACGACATGAGCGGGGCGAAGGGAAAGATGAATACCGGCAACACCAGCGAAAAGAGGATCAAGGCCATCGTCGTCCCGCCAGTTCCAACATTCAATCCCGCGTAGAACCATGACTGGTCGATAAGCAGCCCGAGAAGCCAGAGCAGTGCAAGCGATAGCGCGGCCATCACGGCAATGCGCTTCCAGACATGGCGATGTTTGAAATGGCCCAGTTCGTGCGCGAGCACGGCCTCGACTTCGCCGGGCGCGAGCTTGTCGAGCAGGGTGTCGAAAAAGACGATGCGCTTGGCGCGGCCAAAGCCGGTGAAATAGGCGTTGCCGTGGGCCGAACGCTTCGAGCCGTCCATGACGAACAGACCGGAACTGGCAAAGCCGCAGCGCGTCAGCAGCGCCTCGATGCGCGTCTTCATCTCACCCTCGGCCAGCGGGGTGAATTTGTTGAATAGCGGCGCGATGAAGGTCGGGTAAAGCAGCAGCACCAGCAGGTTGAAGCCGAGCCAGGCGGCCCAGACGTAAAGCCACCAGCGCTCGCCCATCGCGCCCATCAGCCACAGCACGGCGAGCAGCAAAGGCGCGCCGATCAGTACCGTCAGCAGCAGTTGTTTGAGGAGGTCGGCGACATACAGGCCCGGCGTCATCTTGTTGAAGCCGAAGCGTGCTTCGAGCGAAAAGGTGCGGTACAGCGAGAACGGCAGGCCTATGCTGAAGCCGGCGCTGCCGACGCTGGCGAACAGGGCCAGGCCGTGAGCGTAGCCGGTGCCGGCGAAGATGTCGCGCCAAAACTGGTCGAAGGCGAACAACAGTCCGCCGAAGGTGAACAGCAGCAACAGCGCGACGTCGGCGGCCAGTTCGAAGAGCCCGAGGCGGATTTTGGCGCGGGAATAATCAGCCGCCTTCTGGTGATTGGCGAGGTCGATGCGGTCGGCGAACTCGGCGGGCACTGTTCTCCGATGCGCGGCGACGTGCCGCAACTGACGCAGCGCCAACCATGCGCGCAAGGCGGTGGTCAATGCCAGCAGCGTCAGAAAGACCAGGGAGAAGAGTGTCGCCACGAGGAGGATGGTGGGGAAAATAAGTGGGGGAAATGTGCCAGAATGCAAGCTGTAAAACCGCTTGGATACAGGAAGATTATGGCACAAGACCCCAATGCCCTTGTCTGGCTCGACATGGAAATGACCGGGCTCGACCCCGACCGCGACCGCATCATCGAACTGGCGATGGTGATCACCAATTCCCAGCTCGAAGTGATCGCCGAAAGCGTGGTGTGGACGGTGCATCAGTCCGACAGCGTGCTCGCCGCGATGGACGACTGGAACAAGAAGACCCATGGCAAGACGGGGCTGATCGACAAGGTGAAAGCCTCGGCGCTCGCCGAGGCCGAGGTCGAGGCGCAGGCGCTCGACTTTCTCAAGCGTCATGTGCCGACGGGCAAGTCGCCGCTGTGCGGCAATTCGATCTGCCAGGACCGGCGCTTCATGGCGCGTTACATGCCGAAGTTCGAAGCCTATTTTCACTACCGCAACCTCGACGTGTCCACGCTGAAGGAACTCTGCAAGCGCTGGGTGCCGGCGGTCTACAAGGGCGTCAAGAAGAGCGGCAAGCATGAGGCGCTCGCCGACATTTACGAGTCTATCGAGGAACTCAAGCATTACCGCGCTAACTTTTTGAAAGTTTGATCAGGGCGTAAACATGAAGTTCAGGCTGGTGCTGTTGATTGTCGCGATCATTCTGCTCATGGCGGCGCCCTTGCTGTTGACAGGTTGGTTGCTGTGGTCGGACCTGTCTGCCGAAGATCGACTGGTCATGGCCGGGATGGTCGAGCCGCGGATTGCGCTGGCGGGTTTTGTGCTGATCGTGGCCGGTTTTGTCGGCGCCGCCCTGGCGCGCACGCTGTGGCGCGCCTATCCGGGTGAAGCCTTGAAGTTGGGCGAAGCGCTCCGGGTGATGACCGGCCCCAATCCGGCGTATCGCCCGGTGGTGGGGGAGGGCGCGCCCGAATTGCGCGCCCTGGCCGAGGCGGTCGGCGCGCTGGCCGACCAACGCGATGCCGCGCGTCAGGATGTCGCCGTGCAGATCAACCAGTCGCGTGCCACGCTGGAGGCCGAGCGGAACCGTCTGGCGGCGCTGATGGCGGATCTGCCGCTGCCGGTGATCGTCTGCAATCTGGATGGACGCATTCTTCTGTACAACAACCGCGCGCGGTTGCAGGCGAGTGCGCTCTTGCCCGATGCCCATGGTTCAAGCGCGGCGATCGGGCTGGGACGGTCGATCTACGGGGTGTTCGACCGTGCGCTGATCTCGCATGCGCTGGATACCCTGCAACATCGCCTCGAACGCGCCGGCAGCCAGCCGCTGGCCAGTTTTATCACCACCACGCGCGCCGGCCAGTTGATCCGGGTGCAGATGGCGCCGGTGATTGCCGTGGCCGACAGTGCAACGGCAAGCTTGCCAGCGGGTGAAACCCCGCAGCGCCATATTGGCGGCTATGTGCTTGTCCTGGAAAACATCACCCGCGCGCTCGAAAGCGGGGCGCAGTGCGATCGCACGGTGCAGGTGCTGGCGGACGATACGCGGTCCGCGCTGGCCGGCATTCGCGGCAGCCTGCAGGGCCTGCGCACGGCGCCCGATGCCGACAGGATCAAGACGGCGGTGGATGCGATCCATGACGAGTTGCAGATTCTGACGGTGCGCCTCAACCAGTCGGCGCAGGAATATGCCAATACCCTCGTGAGTCGCTGGCCGCTTGAAGAAATGCAGGGCGCCGACCTGGTGACGGCGGTGGGGCGGCGCATCGAAAGCCGGCTCGGGCTGACCGCCAAGATCGACGACGTGGCGCAGGATCTCTGGGTGAAGGTCGATAGCTACTCGTTCACCCAGGCGCTGACTTTCCTGGCCTCCAAGCTGGAAGAGAGTTTTGCCGTCAAGCTGGTGCGGCTGCGCCTGATTCATGCCGGGCGCATGTTGCAACTGGAATTGCGCTGGGCGGGCACCGCCGTGTCCTCCGAGACCCTGCTGGGCTGGCAGATCGAACCGATGTCGGTGGCGGGGGAGTCCACGCCGCTGACCCTGCGCGACGTGACCGATCGCCATGGCGGACAATTGTCCTGCGGCCGTGATTCGGCGATCCAGCAATCATTCTTCCGCCTGCAGATTCCGCTGGCCGTGGCGCAGGTTGCGGCCGATGCCGCCAACCTGGTGCAGGTGGAAAGCCGTCCCGAGTTTTACGACTTCGACCTGTTCAAGCGGGTTGGCGAGGATCATGCCCACGACGACATGCCGCTCGCCGATCTTGCGTATACGGTGTTCGACACCGAAACCACCGGACTGGAACCCGCCGGCGGCGACGAGATCATCCAGTTCGGCGCGGTGCGCATCGTCAATAGCCGCCTGCTGCGCCATGAAAATATCGACCAACTGGTCGATCCGCAGCGCCGCCTGCGGCCGGAAGGCATCAAGATTCACGGCATCACCGAGGACATGGTGCGCGGCCAGCCGACCATCGCCAGCGTGCTGCCGCGGTTTCATGCCTTCTGCGCGGACACCGTGCTGGTGGCGCACAATGCCGCCTTCGACATGCGCTTTCTGCAACTCAAGGAAGAGAAATTGGGCATCCGCTTCAACCATCCGCTGCTCGATACCCTGCTGCTGTCGGCGGTGGTTCACCCCAACCAGGAAAGCCACAAGCTCGAAGCCATCGCCGAGCGTCTCGGCATCACCATCATCGGCCGCCATACCGCGCTCGGCGATGCCATCGTCACGGCAGAGGTGTTCCTGCGCATGCTGCCCCTGCTCGCCGCGATGGGCATCCTCACGCTCGGCCAGGCGCGGGCCGCGGCCGAAAAAACCTATTACGCGCGCATTAAATACTGACCCTCCCATGAGCACAACCACAGCCCGTCCCACCCTGCACAGCCCGCTGGCGGCGATGATCCGCCGCAAGCCGATTACCGTCACCCCCGAGAGCAGCTTGCGCGAGGCCGTGCTGCTGATGTCTGAGCATCGGATCGGCTCGATCATCGTCGTCGAGCCGGAAAGCAGCCGTCCGCTCGGCATCTTCACCTTGCGCGATCTGCTGCACCGGGTCGCCGCCAAGCATTATGATCTCGACCAGATGATCATGTCGGTGATGAGCGGCTCGGGTCTCCTGGCACTCAACTGGCGTTCCACCGTCTATCAGGCGGCGTTGATGATGGCGCGGCACGGCGTGCACCACATCATCGTCGTCGATGCCACCGACAAGCTGGTCGGCCTGGTTTCTCAGGAAGATATCTATGAATTGCAAAGCGGCGGCGGCAAGGCGATCTCCGGAGCCATTCGCGGCGCGCGCGACCTGGAAGGACTGATCTCCGCCGCCGAGGATATCCGCCGTCTCGCCGAGCGCACGCTGGCCGAGGGGGGCGCCGCCGAAGCGCTCACCCAGTTGATTTCCTCGCTCAACGATCACCTGGTGGTGCGCCTGATCGAGCTGACCAAACTCGAATTCGATTTGCCGAAAGTGCCGTGGGCCTGGCTGGCTTTCGGCTCGGAGGGCCGTTACGAGCAGACGCTGTCCACCGATCAGGATAACGGCCTGGTGTTTGCCGCGCCCGCCGGGGAAGCGGCGGCGGTGCGCCAAGCCCTGCTGCCCTTCGCCGCCGAAGTGAACCGGCGCCTGGATGCCTGCGGTTTCCCGCTGTGCAAGGGCAACGTGATGGCGAGCAATCCGGAGCTTTGCCTGTCACTCGATGAATGGCATCAGCGTTATGCCAACTGGTTGCGGTCCACCACGCCGCAGGCCCTGCTGAATGCGACGATCTATTTCGATTTCCGCCCGCTCTACGGCGATGAAGCGTTGGTTGGGGAACTGACCGAATGGTTGCGCAAAAACATTCCGGGCGCCACGCTGTTCCTGCGTTTCATGGCCGAAAATGCCTTGTGCACCCAGCCGCCGCTGGGCTTGATCCGCGATTTCACCTTTGACGATCACAAGGATTTTCCGCGCACCATTGACCTGAAAGCCAGTGGCACGCGCCTGTTCGTCGATACGGCGCGCATCCTCGCGCTGGCCAACGGCATCACTGAAACCGGCACGCCGCAACGCCTCTCCGCCGCCGCCGAAAAGGGCAAGATCGGCCGCGATGACGTCGCCGCAATCATCGACGGATTTTTCTTCCTGCAAAAATTGCGGCTGCGCCAGCAGCAGGAAGGCTCGCCCATGGGTCTGGCCAATCGCATCGACCCGGAAAAGCTCAACGAGCTCGACCGTTTCGTCCTCAAGGAAGCCTTCAAACAGGCCAGGAAGCTGCAAAACCGCATCCGGCTGGATTACCGACTGTGATGCGCCGTCCCGCCAGCGCCGACTTTTACTGACATGGAATTGCTCCTGGCCTTTGTCGCCGGATTGCTGCTCGGTGCCGGCTTGATGTGGCTGGCGCGCGGCGCTTTCGCCAACGCATTCAGCACGCTGTCGGCCGAGGCGCTCCAGCGCAATAACCAGGCGTTTCTCGACCTGGCGAAAAGCGCGCTTGAAAAACAGCAGGAAAGCGCCCAGGGCGAACTGGAAAAACGCCAGCAGGCCATCGGCGCGCTGGTGACGCCGCTTCGCGCTTCGCTCGAAAAATTCGAGCAGCAGGTGCACGGCGTCGAAAAGGCGCGTATCGACGCCTACGCCACGCTGTTCGAGCAGGTGCGCGCGCTGAGTGACGGGCAGGGGCAGTTGCGCCGCGAAACCGCCAACCTGGTGCGCGCCCTGCGCGCGCCGCATGCGCGCGGTCGCTGGGGCGAACTGCAACTCAAGCGTGTCGTCGAAATGGCCGGCATGCTCGATCACTGTGATTTTTATGAGCAGGAATCGGCGGATGGCGACGACGGCAAGTTGCGCCCCGACCTGATCGTGCGCCTGCCCGGCGGCAAGCAACTGGTGGTCGATGCCAAGGCGCCGCTGGCCGCCTATCTCGACGCCATCGACGCGGTAGACGATGAAACGCGCCG
>JAUSBB010000165.1 GCA_030652245.1 Rhodocyclaceae bacterium
CAGGGTCACCATTTCGGGCTTGAGCTGACAGGCAATGCCAATCATCTCTTCGGTCGCCGCCATCTCCAGGTTCAGCTTGACCTGCACGCTGGCCCGCAACAACTGGACATCCCGGTCAATGATGTGGCGACGATCCTCGCGCAGATGCACGGTGATCGCGTCAGCGCCGCCCAGATGCGCCTCGGCGGCCGCCCAGACGGGGTCGGGTTCATAAGTCCGCCGCGCCTGCCGCAACGTGGCCACATGGTCGATATTCACACCCAAATCAATCATTATTTAGTCTTCCTGCAATTCGATAAACACCCGCCGCGTTTGCAGCGTCTGACCATTCAGATAATGCCCCAGCAAATGGCGCATCAACTGCTTGCACTCCATCAAGGTGCGCGGATCGGCATAATCATCCGCCGCCATGTCGAGCAGGGTTTTGCCTGACACGGCCAGACCCGCACCACCTTGCGCCGCCAATACGGCCCCGCGCTCAATCTGGTAACGATACTCTTCGACCGCCTGAACCGTCGCGCCGTCGGCATCCCGATCCAGCGTCAAGCCATAACCCAACTCGGCCAGCAGCGCCTTTTCAAAGCGCCGCAGCACCTCCGCATGGCCTGCACCACCGGACAGCGCCAGCAAGGCCGCCGCATAGGCATCATAAAGTGCGGCGTGGGCATCTTCGCGCGCTAACAGCTTCAGCAGTAATTCGTTCAGATAATAACCGAGCAACAGGTCATCGCCCTGCAAAAACGGCACGCCACCCTGCCACTCCGCCTTGGCCAGCGTTTTCACCTCGCCATTGCCGAACCAACCCAGTTCCAGCGGCTGAAACGCCAGCAACACGCCGCGCAACGCCGCGCGCGGACGCCGCGCGCCACGCGCCAGCAGGGCCAGCCGACCATGGTCGCGCGTGAATACCTCGATGATCAGACTGGTTTCGCTGAAGGGATAGGCGTGCAGCAGAAAGGCCGCCGCGCCATCAATGCGCTGCCGCACCGCAATCACTCATAGCCGAGGCTCTTTAACGCGCGTTCGTCGTCGGCCCAGCCGCCTTTCACCTTAACCCAGGTTTCCAGCCAGACCTTGCCGCCGAACAAGCGTTCCATGTCCTTGCGCGCGTCGCTGGCCACGCGCTTCATGCGCTCGCCGCCCTTGCCGATGACCATGGCCTTGTGCGCATCCCGCTCGACGATGATGGCGGCATGGATACGGCGAACCCCTTCTTCCATCTCGAACTTTTCGATCTCGACGGCGATGCCATAGGGCAATTCCTCGCCCAGATTGCGAAACAGTTTTTCGCGCAACATTTCGGCGGCCAGAAAGCGTTCCGAACGGTCGGTCAGATCGTCGGCATCAAAGATCGGCGCGGCTTCCGGCAGGTAACGCGCCGCGACCTTGAGCAGCGCGTCGAGATTGTCGCCACGCTCGGCGCTGATCGGGACGATTTCCGCAAACGGGTGTTGCTCGGCGAGCATCGCCATGAAAGGCAGCAAGGCATTCTTGTCGGTCATCCGGTCGATCTTGCTGATCACCAGCACCACAGGCGTATCGGTAGGCAGCCGGGCAAGCACCGCGCGATCCTCGGCACGCCAGCGATTGACCTCGATCACGAACAAGATCACGTCGATATCGACCAGCGCCCCGGAGACCGCGCGATTCATGGCGCGGTTGAGCGCGTTGCGATGCTGCGACTGCATGCCCGGCGTATCGACGAAAACATACTGGCAGGCGTCTGTCGTCAAAATGCCGTGAATGCGATGGCGCGTGGTTTGCGCCTTTTTGGACGTAATGCTGATCTTGGCGCCGATCAGGCGGTTCATCAGGGTCGACTTGCCGACATTCGGACAGCCGACAATCGCCACATAACCGGCGCGGAATCCTGACTCGGGGGCTGCTGTTTCGTTCATGTCATTCCAATTTTTTCGAGCGCCGCCTGGGCGGCCTGCTGCTCCGCGCCGCGCCGGCTGGCGCCACGGCCCTTCACCTGAAGATCGATGGCCGGAATCGTGCAGGACACTTCAAATTCCTGGACGTGCGCCTCGCCGCGCGTGGCCAGCAAATGGTATTGCGGCACGGGCAGGCGCCGCGCCTGCAGCAATTCCTGCAGCGCGGTTTTGGCATCCTTGCCGGCATCGCGCGGGTCGATTTGCTCGATGCGCGAGCGGTACAGGCGTTCGATTGTTTGTTGAGCAGCCGCGAAACCGGCATCGAGATAAATGGCGCCAATGATCGCCTCCAGCGCATCGGCCAGAATCGAAGGACGCCGAAAACCGCCGCTCTTGAGCTCGCCTTCGCCCAACCGCAAGCAATCACCCAGCGTCAGTTCGGCGGCAATCCCGGCAAGACATTCCTGGCGTACCAGATTAGCGCGCAGGCGTGACAGGTCGCCTTCGTTGCTGGCGGCGAAACGCTGGTAGAGCAGCGCGGCGATCGCACAGTTGAGCACGCTATCGCCAAGAAATTCCAGTCGCTCGTTGTGCGGCGACGAATGGCTGCGATGGGTCAGCGCCTGTTGCAACAACGCGGGCTGCTTGAAGGCATGGTCAAGCGCCTTTTCCAGCCGCCCGGTCAAGTTCACTCTTTAACGTGAAAACGCAGCGTTTGCGCCGGGCCGCCCCAAGCAAACGCGGCACGCGGCGCCAGCCGCAACCCGCGCCGAAGCCAAGAAAGGCGCCCCGTAATATGCGAGCAAAGCGAGCCGTTGGGAACCCCCCGAGAGGGGGGCGAAGGGGGGTGGGTCATTTCCTCGATGAACCTTCGAAGTAGATCAGCAGACTGACGTTGTTCACGATCGGCACGCGCTTTTCGTAAGCAAACGCCACGACCAGTTCGCCGCCTTCCTTGGTGATCTCCAGGTCCTGGGCCGTTATCGACGCAATGTCATCCACCGTGGCGCGGCGCTCGAAAGCCTTGCGCGCGTCGGCAACGCTATTCTTGGCGGTCGGATCATTTGCCACCGCCTTGACCGCGCCGACGATCTGAAAATATTCGATGACTGCGGGAATGACTTTCATGCCCAGCATGGAAACCGTCGCAATGATCACCGCCGCCACCAGCAACCCCGAAAGACTCACGCCCGCCTGTTTTTTCCTCATGTCATCCTCGCGCCGTGGATGGCGATCACCTGAAGCCGCCGATGCGCTTCAGGTCACCAAAATTGAACCAGACAAAAAACGCCTTGCCCACCAGATTTTCATCGGGCACAAACCCCCAGACCCGACTGTCCTGCGAATTGTCGCGGTTGTCGCCCATCACGAAATAATGCCCGGCGGGAACCTCGCAAATGAAGCCCGCGCTATTGTAGAGACAATTATCACGCCGGGGAAACTGCATGACGTGCGGCACAAAGACCGGGGCATCGTCCTCGATCAGGATCGAATGCTCGACATCACCCAACTTTTCCACATACCGCGGGGTGTAAAACAGGCGCTCGGCATCAAAATAGTCGCCGGTTTTCTCAACGGCTATCGCTTGGCCATTGATGGTCAACCGCTTGTTCTGATAGGCCACCCGGTCGCCCGGCAAACCCACCACCCGCTTGATGTAATCGAGCGAGGGATCGGGCGGATAGCGGAACACCACGACATCGCCGCGCGCCGGCGCGCCCATCTCGATGACTTTCTTGTTCAGCACCGGCAAGCGAATGCCATAGGTGTATTTATTGACGGCGATGAAGTCGCCCACCAGCAAGGTGGGAATCATCGAGCCGGAGGGAATCTTGAACGGCTCGACCAAAAAGGAACGCAACGCGAAGACAATCAGGATGACGGGGAAAAAGCTCGCCCCGTATTCGACCCACCACGGCTCCTTGGCGTGCGGGCCGCGACGCTTGCGAAAGACGAAATGATCCGCCACCCACAACACGGCTGAGATCACCAGCAAGACAAAAAGAATCAGGGCAAAGTTCATGGTTTTCTTCTTCGTTTATTTGTCGCCAACGCGCAGCACGGCGAGGAAGGCCTCTTGGGGTATCTCCACCCGGCCGACCTGCTTCATGCGCTTCTTGCCCGCCTTCTGCTTTTCCAGCAGCTTTTTCTTGCGGGAAATGTCACCGCCATAGCACTTGGCCAGCACGTCCTTCCTCATCGCCTTGACGTTTTCGCGGGCGACGATGGTCGAGCCGATCGCCGCCTGAATCGCCACGTCATACATCTGGCGCGGAATCAACTGACGCATCTTGGCGGCGAGTTCGCGGCCGCGATAGGGGGCATTGGCGCGGTGCACGATCATCGACAGCGCGTCCACCTTCTCGCTGTTGATCAACACGTCAAGCTTGATGACGTCCGCCGTGCGGTATTCCTTGAAATCGTAATCAAGCGAAGCGTAACCGCGCGATACCGACTTGAGCTTGTCGAAAAAGTCGAACACCACCTCGGCCAGTGGCATCTCATAGGTCACATGCACCTGGCGGCCGTGATAACGCATATCGACCTGGCTGCCACGCTTCGATTCGCAGAGCGTGATCACGGCACCCAGATAATCCTGCGGCACGAAAATCGCGGAGGTGATGATCGGCTCGCGCACCTCCTCGATTTTCTGCGGATCCGGCAGCTTCGATGGATTTTCAACAAGGATCTCCGTGCCGTCGCGCAGCCGCACCTGATAGATCACCGTGGGCGCCGTGGTGATCAGATCCTGATCGAACTCGCGTTCCAGGCGTTCCTGCACGATTTCCATATGCAGCAAACCGAGGAAGCCACAGCGGAAGCCGAAACCGAGCGCCTGCGATACCTCGGGCTCATACTGCAGCGAGGCATCGTTCAGTTGCAGCTTTTCAAGGGACTCGCGCAGTTGCTCGTACTGGTTGGCTTCGATCGGATAAAGTCCGGCGAAGACCTGCGGCTTGATTTCCTTGAAACCAGGCAAGGCTGTAGCCGCGGGACGCTCGGCCAGCGTCACGGTGTCGCCGACTTTTGCCGCCTTCAGTTCCTTGATGCCGGCAATGATGAAACCAACCTCGCCGGCCGAGAGTTGTTCCTTGACATGCGATTTGGGCGTGAATACGCCGACCTGCTCGCACAGATGCACGGAGCCCATCGCCATCAGACGGATGCGCTCCTTGGCGCGTAGCGTGCCGTCGACAACCCGCACCAGCATCACCACGCCGACATAATTGTCGAACCATGAATCGATGATCAGCGCCTTCAGCGGCGCGCCCGGGTCACCCTTGGGCGGTGGCACGCGGACGATCACCGCTTCGAGAATATCCTCGATACCCATGCCGGTCTTCGCCGAACAGGGGATGGCGTCGGTCGCGTCGATGCCAATGACCTCTTCGATTTCCTGGCGCGCGCCTTCGGGATCGGCCTGCGGCAAATCCATCTTGTTCAACACGGGAATCACATCGACGCCCAGTTCGATGGCGGTGTAGCAGTTCGCCACGGTTTGCGCCTCGACTCCCTGTGAGGCGTCAACCACCAGCAGCGCGCCCTCGCAGGCCGACAGCGAGCGGCTGACCTCGTATGAGAAATCGACGTGCCCCGTCGTGTCGATCAGGTTCATGTTGTAGCGCTTGCCGTCACGGGCCAGATAGCTGAGCGCCGCCGTCTGCGCCTTGATAGTG
>JAUSBB010000179.1 GCA_030652245.1 Rhodocyclaceae bacterium
ACCTGCAATGGCATTTCCGCACGCAAGGCAGCGGCCTGCCGCCCGCGCCCATCCTCAAGGATTTCCGCAACATCGAATGCCGCGACGCCGTGCTCGCCCACGACGGTTTCGATTACGCGCTGGACGAGAAAGGCGTGACCGTCAGCCGCTGGGACGGCCGCACTTTCAAGGCGCACAGCGTCACCGGCGAACCAGTACCCGACGAAGCGGCCCGCGTGCCGCTGGAACGTTACAAAAACCCACGTCGCGCCGACTGGCCGGCGGCGGATGTCGTGGTCGGCAACCCACCCTTCATCGGTGACAAGCGCTTACGTGCCGTGCTCGGCGACGGCTATGTCGATGCGCTTCGCGGCGCTTGGAAAGACTTGCCTGAGTCTACTGAGTTCGTCATGTACTGGTGGCACCACGCCGCGCAACTGGTCGCGCAGGGTAAGCTCGCGCGCTTCGGTTTCATCACCACCAACAGCCTAAGCCAGACCTTCAACCGCCGCGTTGTCCAGCAGGCGGTCGACGCCGGTCTGCATCTGGACTTCGCCATCCCCGACCACCCCTGGGTCGACAGCGCCGACGGCGCGGCGGTGCGCATCGCCATGACCGTCGCCGCACCCGGCAAAGGCGCAGGCCGGCGGCTGGATGTGATCGCCGAGCGCGAAGGCAAGGGTGAAGGGCTGGAAGTAGATCTCATTGAACGCAGCGGCAGCATTCATGCCGATCTTGCCATTGGTGCGAATGTGGCGGCGGCGCAGGCGTTGCGTGCGAATGGTGGCATCTCCACAAATGGTTTCATGCTTGCTGGCTCGGGCTTTATCGTCAAGCCGGAGGAAGCCGCCCGCCTCGAAGCCGACGCGCCGATCAAGCCCTACCGCAACGGCCGCGACCTCACCGACCGGCCACGCGGCGTCAAACTGATCGACCTCTACGGCCACGACGCCGACGAGGTACGCCGCCGCTGGCCGGCCACCTACCAGTGGGTGCTTGAACGGGTGAAGCCGGAGCGCGACCATAACAACCGTTCTCGCTTGCGCGAAAACTGGTGGCTTTTTGGCGAAGTACGCAAGACACTGCGCGCTGCACTTTCCGGCCTGCCGCGTTATATCGCCACTGGCGAAACTGCCAAGCACCGTATCTTCCAGTTCCTCGATTCTGCCATCGCGCCGGATCACATGCTGATCGCCATCGCGCTTGAGGATGGCTACTTTCTCGGCGCACTATCGAGCCACGTGCATGTAGTCTGGGCGCTCGCCGCTGGCGGTAGGCTCGGGGTTGGCAACGACCCGCGCTACAACAAATCCCGCTGCTTCGAAACTTTCCCCTTCCCCGCCGCCAGCCCGGAACAGCAAGCCCGCATCCGCGACCTCGCCGAACAGATCGACGCCCATCGCAAGCGCGTGCTGGCCATGCACGCCGAACTCACGCTGACCGGCCTCTACAACGTGCTGGTAAAAGTCGGCGCTGGCGGGACGGCGTTAAATGCCAAGGAAAAGACCATCCACGAAAAAGGCCTCGTCGCCGTCCTCAAATCGCTGCACGACGAACTCGATGCCGCCGTGCTCAAAGCCTACGGGTGGCACGATCACCCGAGCGACGCAACCCTCCTCGAACGCCTCGTTCAACTCAACACCGAACGCGCCGCCGAAGAAGCCCGGGGCCACATCCGCTGGCTGCGCCCCGCATTCCAAGCCCCCGAGCAGACACAAACCTCGATGGCGGGGATGGGGGTGTCCCGGCCGACGATCTGTGATAGCCGTGAGGAGGTCGGGACACCCCCATCCCCGCCCGCGCCGCGACAGCAGCAACCGTGGCCCCAATCCCTCCCCGAACAAATGGCCGCCCTCGCCGCCGCCCTATCACCCCAGCCGCAATCCGAATCCGACCTCGCGACCAGATTCACCGGCAAGGGCAAGTGGAAATCCCGCCTGCCCGAACTGCTCGCCACCCTCGCCACCCTCGGCCGCGCGCGCTGCTTGGACGACGGCCGGTGGATGGGGTAAGGTAGCGTTTATCGCCACCTGGAGTCCTTCCCCATGAAAACCGCCGACCTGATGACCGAAGCCGCATCCCTGCCGCTGGAGGAACGCGCCCGGCTGGTGGATTCGCTGCTCCAGACCTTGAATCCCGCCGATGAGGCGACCACGGCGGCATGGCTGGCCGTTGCCAGACGCCGCCTCGATGAGCTGCGATCCGGCCGTGTCGAGGCCGTTCCCGGCGAAGCGGTTTTCGAGAAAGTGCGCCGCCGTCTCGAACAATGAATTTTCTGTTTCACCCGGAGGCGGAAACAGAATTTCTTGCCGCCATCGACTGGTACGAAGAACGCTCTGCCGGTTTGGGCGCCGACTTCGCCGCCGAGATCCACGCCGCAATCCAGCGCGCCGTAACCATGCCGCTCGCCTGGCCCCAGATTGATGGCGACATTCGGCGGGTGCTGGCCAACCGATTCCCCTATGGCGCTCTCTACTCATTCGACGGGCAGACGATCTACATACTTGCCGTAATGCACTTGCGCCGCCATCCCGATTACTGGCGCTCGCGCTCGTAACAATCGAAATGGAGATCGTGGATTACCACTGAGTAGGCAATATGAGCGAAATTCGTAACGGCATGCGCCCGATTCATCCGGGCGAGATATTGCGCGAGGAATTCCTCCTGCCGCTGCATCTGTCTGCCAACGCGCTGGCCATCGCACTGGGTGTGCCGGCACCGCGCATCAACGACGTCGCCCGCGAGCGGCGCGGCATTACCGCCGACACGGCCCTGCGGCTGGCCCGCTATTTCGGCACCAGCGCGGAATTCTGGATGGGCCTGCAGGCCGATTACGACCTGCGCATCGCCGCCAGCACGGCCAACGATGCGCTGGCGAGAATCCGGCGCATGGAGCCATCGGCCGCATAAAATCCGGCGCCACTGCAGCATCTGCCCAACCCCATGCCACTCATAAAACTCGATAACGGCTGTCTCGCTTACGGCCTCGTTCCCCTTGCTCGACGCCGCCCAGATCCAGTTCACCACCCTCGCCACCCCAGGCCGCGCCCGCCGTTTGGACGACGGCCGATGGATGGGGTAAGGTAACGCCTTACCGAATCGCAAGGAGAAACAACATGACGCAAGCCACTCTGGAACTTGCCACGCTGGCCGCCAAGTTACCGCCAAGTGACCGTCTGCAACTGGTCGAAACAATTCTTGCGACGCTCGACAAGCCCGATCCCGAAATCACCGCCGCCTGGGCCGCGGAAGCCGAAGACCGGCTGGCGGCCTACCGGTGCGGCGAACTGGAGGTGGTTGATGAAAACGAAGTTTTCGGCGATCTCGACCGTACGTGAAGATTCGCTATCTTGCGGTGGCGCGCGAGGAGATCCGCGAAGCCGCCGATTACTACGCGGCAATCTCCCCGGAACTTGGCATCGGCTTCAAACGTGAATTGCGGCAATTGATGCGCCTGGTCGCCACGATGCCACTGGCCTGGCCACCCAGTGGCCCCGATTCCCGCAAATGCCTGATGACGCGTTTTCCTTACCTCGTAATCTACACGGTCATGCCAGATGGACTTCTGGTGCTTGCCGTCGGCCACCAACATCGTCGGCCGGGTTATTGGCGCGAAAGAGTTGCGATTCTGAAGTAAAAGTCGGCTCTGGCGATACGGCGCCTGTGTTTGAATAGCGCCCCATGCCCCTCATCAAACTCGATAACGGCTGTCTCGCTTACGGTCACGTTCCTCTTCTCGACGCCGCCCAGTTTCAGCTCGATCCCGGCGAGCGTGTCGCGCTGATCGGCAGGAACGGCACCGGCAAGTCTTCCCTGCTGGCGGCATTGGCCGGACGCGCCCATCTGGACGACGGCACGCTGTGGACCCAGCCCGCCCTGAAGCTCGGCTATGTGTCGCAGGAGCCCCCCTTCGATCCCGCGCTCACGGTCTTTCAGGCCGTCGTCGCCGGCATGGGCGAGACGGCGCGCCTCTTGGCCGACTATCACGATGTCGCGCACCAACTGACCGAGGCGGATGCCGACCACGATGCGCTGCTGGAGCGCCTGCAGACCTTGCAGCACGACATGGAAACGCTGGGCGTGTGGGCTTACGAGGCCCGCGCCGAGCAGGTGATCACGCGCTTTGACCTCGACGCCGATGCCAAGGTCGGCACGCTGTCGGGCGGGCAGAAGAAGCGCCTCGCGCTGGCGCAGGCACTGGCCGTCGCCCCCGAGGTGCTGCTGTTGGACGAACCGACCAACCACCTCGACATCGCCACCATCGAGTGGCTTGAAGATTATTTGCTGGAAGCCGGCATCACGCTGTTGTTCGTCACCCACGACCGGCGCTTCCTCGACCGGCTGGCAACGCGCATCATCGAGCTGGATCGCGGCATGCTGACGAGCTATCCCGGCAATTTTGCCGCCTATCAGGCACGCAAGGAGGCGGAACTGGCCGACGAGGCGAAGGAAAATGCGCGCTTCGACAAACTGCTGAAAGAGGAAGAAAGCTGGATTCGCCAGGGCGTCGAGGCGCGCCGGACGCGCGCCGTGTTCCGCGTGCAACGCCTCGACCGTCTGCGCGCCGAACGCATCGCGCGCCGTGATCGGCTGGGCCAGGTCAAGTTGCAGCTCGATACCGGCGACAAGAGCGGCAAACTGGTCGCCGAACTGAAGCACGTCAACAAATCCTTCGGTGAAAAACACGTCGTGCGCGACTTTTCCTGCCGCATCCAGCGCGGCGACAAGATCGGCGTGATCGGTCCCAACGGCGTCGGCAAGACCACCCTGCTGCGCCTGATCCTCGGGGAACTTGAACCCGACAGCGGCACAATAAGGCGCGGCACCAAGATGGAAGTCGCCTATTTCGACCAGTTCCGCGCCCAACTCGACCCCGAGGCCAGCCTGGCCGAAATCATCTCGCCGGGCTCGGATTACGTCGAGATCGGCGGCGCCCGAAAACATGTTGTCGGCTATCTTGGCGATTTTCTGTTCGCACCGCAGCGCGCCCGCTCTCCCGTGAAGTCGCTGTCCGGCGGCGAGCGCAATCGCCTGCTGCTGGCCCGCCTGTTCGCCCGTCCGGCCAACGTGCTGGTGCTCGACGAGCCGACCAACGACCTCGACATCGACACGCTGGAATTATTGGAAAACCTACTGCAGGACTACGCCGGCACGGTGTTCCTCGTCAGCCACGACCGCGCCTTCCTCGACGCCATCGTCACCCAGACACTGGCCGCCGAAGGCGACGGCACATGGCGCGAATATGCCGGCGGCTACAGCGACTGGGCCGCCTATCAGGCCGACCGGAAAACGACGGCGCGCGCCGCGCAGCAGGCCGCCACCAGCACCGCGCAAAAGTCGGCGCTGGCAGGACGGCGCGAAGAAAAACCGGCTGCGACAAAGCTCTCGTGGAAGGAAGCGCGCGAACTCGAAGCCCTGCCCGAGAAGATCGCCGCGCTCGAAACTGAGCAGAAAACCCTCTCCACCCGCCTCGAAGACGCCACGCTCTACCAGCAGCAGCCCCAGGAAGCCCAGACCATTGCCACGCGCCTGTCCGCCATCGACAACGAACTGCTTGGCCTGCTGGAACGCTGGGAAGCCCTTGAAGCGCGGCAATCGGGCACCGCCTCATAGCTGCTCATATTCTTCTTCGACTGGCTGGGCGAGCCGCAACTCTGCGACGACAAATACGCTTATTGCGGCTCGGCAGGAAATGTCGCTTTCACGTACAGGCCCCGGACCGGATCGAGAACATGCAGCGATCCGTCACGCCATTGCACCGCGCCCCCCAGGCCTTTGATGCGGGCTGTTGCCATGCCGTTGCCGAGCGAAAAGATTGCATCCTGCGTAGCCAGGTAAATCACGCCAAGTGCGGCATCAACCGCTATACCAGTGATCGATGAACCGTCCGGCAAAATGAAGACCAGCCCCGGCGCTTCGCCCGGCCGCACCGTCAGCAATTTGCTGCCGGCAGATAGAAATATGCGGTCTGCCACGTGGGTGACAGCGCCGATCGGCTCCGCCAGACTCAGCAGGGTGGAATGATTGTGTCCGTCGTACGAGATCAGCACCTGGTTGTCGTCCGGGCCGCCGAAGAGCAATACGGTCTCTCCCGGCCCGGCAGTCACGCGCATGTTGCCGTAGGGCAGCTTCGTGGTCGGCACGAAAAAACCCCGGATGAATCCGCCCAGCACATTTTCGGTAACGATCACGACGCTGCCCTGGCGGGTGCGGGCGAACGAATGCGCGACGAAACCGCGCGGCAGAATGCTGGCCCCGGATGCCAGATCGACGATTTCCTGGTTTCCGCTCAATACCCAAGCCTTGCCTTTTGCCACCTCGAAATCGGGTGCGGGCGGCAGCCATATGCCGGCCTTGCGCAGGGCGGCGGACAAGTTTTCGATACGGGTACCGGATGAGGCAACTACATCCGCCTGCGCGCCAGTAAGCTGGCATGCCGCGCAGATGAACAACACCGCACGAAAAACCAGGAAGTGGATTTTGCTCATTGCTTTGCCCAGATTTCGCGCAGCTTGCGGGCCAGCGGCGCGGTATCCAGCGCAAAGCCGGCCGGATCGAATTGGCCGGGCACCTCATCGAGCGGCATGGGCGCCAGGGCGCCCGCGGTCTCTTCCAGCGGCGTGAGCTCCGGCGGTGGCGCGGTGAGATCGCTCGAGCCCAGGTAACCGGCAACCTTGAGCGCATCGTCAAAGGTGGTGCGCGTCGTGTCGTAGATGTTGTAGTACAGCACCGCCACTTTCCCGGGCAGCGAGGTTTCGCCAATCACCTTGATCAACATGGTTTCGATCAACACTTCTCCCGTTTTGCGCAATTGGTCGAGCGTGGTGAACTGCCGCGCCCCCGCGTAACTCGGTGGAACAACGTCCGGCCAGGCCAGGCCGCGCAGGTAAAGCGCCAGGTCGTCGCAGTGCGCCAGCGACTTCGCACAATTCGGGGAACGCAGCAGCGCCACCTTGCGCTGCCACACTTCGGCCGCAGGCAGCGCGCTGCGGGCATGGGCGGGCGGTGGCGCTGCATGCCCCAGGCGCAGGGGCGGCGCAGCATCCTTGACGGTGATTTCGCAACCCTGCGTTGCCCCGGCCTTGCAGGTCGGCTGCGCCACGAGCTGTTGCGGCAAAGGCTTGCCGAGCGGCAGCGGTTTCCAGACCGCTTTGAACAGCGTTTCCGGATTGTCCATCCAGGCGCGGGCTTCCTCGTCGCTGCCGTTCAGGGGGGCATCACCGATTGCTGCTGCGACTGGCATTTCAGTGGTGGTCACGGCTGTCGCGGAGGGTTCCACGCGCGTCACGGGCGCCAGCGCGGTCAGCTTGAGGCCACGCGCCGCGCCGGGCGTATCGGCGGGTTTTGGCCGACCAGGCACCGATACCAGCGCGCCCATCAGCTTGTCATGCTTTTCCTGTTCGGCCTTGGCGCGCGCCTCCGCTGCCTTGCGCTCTGCCTCCGCGCGCTCATGCGCGAGCCGCAGTTCTTCGGGTGACGGGCCGCTGGGCGCGAATGCGGCGCCCAACAACGCACCCATCACGGAGGCTGCAACGGTGGTCGACATCGTGGCCTTGGCGCTCGGATATTTTCCCGCCGTCGAACGGGTGGATGATCCCCCCCCGGAGCAGGAAGGCGCACTGCGCGCCGAACTACAGGTGCAGTGCATATTGGGGTGGGTAACCCGGTATGAGGCGAGCGACCCGTAGCAATCGATCTGATAACTCTGGGCAAACAACTGCGGCGAAAAAAGCAGCAACCATGTGGCAAGCGCGCGGCGCAAGTCACGCATGGCAACGTGCCCTGCGCAGCATGAGCCAACCGGCAGTCAGCATTGCGCAACCGGCAAGAAAACCGGCAAACGCCAGCCACGGATAAGCAAGCAGCAGCACCAACGGCGTCAACCCGGCACGCACCACGCTGCGCGCGGCTTCGTGCGAGCGAATGTAGTCGGCAAGCGGCGGCGACAGCTCGTAATACCTGGCGACGAACCAGCGCCCGCCGGCATTGTCGAGCAGATGGGCGTCCCGGAAAGTTCGCAGGGTGGCGACATGCGGATCGAGCGCCGAGCCGTACGCCGCGGTGGCGATGAAGCAATCGCTGGTGCTCGGCGTGGCCGCCACGCCCCGCGCTTTCAAACGAATGCTCTCGCCACTCGCCTCCCGCTCAAGTCGCGGCTCCCATTCGTAGATCTTGTCCTGCGCCTCCCTGGCCTGTTCGCCGGCGGGCGCCAGCAGCAGGTAGTGTTTCATCGACTGGGTCGCCAGGGCATAGCGGCTCATCTGTTCGAGCAGCAACGCCTTGTCGAAGTGCGCCGATGCCCACCAAGGCGCGATCTTCAGGGCTTTGTCATAAAGTTCGATGGCTTGCGGATAGTTCTTTTCCGCGACAAAGCCGCGCGATTGCACCAGAAACCGACGCGCCTCCTCGGGCAGGCCGGGCCTGGGTGTCAAGGTCGGGTGGATCAGCGACATCCCGCCAAGCGCCTTGTCCCGCGTCGTGGACGATCCGCTCTCGACAAATGCCCGGACATACAGCCGGAACGCCTCGGCGCGATTGCCAGTGTTGAGTTGTTGCTGGGCTTGCAGCAGGAGTCCGTCTTCAAGCACTGCAACTTGCCGCGCCTGCTGCTTCGCATATTTGTTGACCAGCAGTTGCGCAAGCACGAAATCGCTGCCTTGGCTGGTGCCGGGAGCGGTGGCAAAAATAGTGCGCGCCCGCACAAAGGCAGCGTGTGCCTGGGAATTGGCTCCCACATTCAGCTTCTCAATCGCCACACGCATCTCCGCCCAGGCTTTCTTGCTGGAAACCATGTAATCACCGCCCAGCATGCCATAGTCGATGGCAATGGCTTCTTTCAGATCGGCATCGGCGCCTTCCAGATCATCGGTGAGCAGACGGGCAAACGCGCGTTCCGCATGAAAGCCGCCTTTACGCATGGCTTCTCCCATGCCACTCTTATCGAACTTACTCACTGTTTCGAATTCCTGCGTGGCGCCCTGAACATCGCCCTGCAGGGCTTTTGCCACACCGCGCAAGGCATAACCGGCTTCCGGGGGGAAAAATGACGAGTCGGCACGAATAATGGCTTCGGCATCCTCGGCGACGCCCGCGAAATCACCGAGCAGCAACCGCGCACGCCCCCGCCAATGGTGGATGACGAGCGTTCCCGTACCAGAAAACAGCAAACCACTGGGACCGCTGGCAAGACTGGCGGAACTGAATTTCTCGGCGCCGGCATAGTCGCCGGCCTGCATCAGCCGGGTGATCTCATTGACATCCTTGATCCAGTCGGCCCTTGCCTCCCCCTGAACGACAATCAAACCGAACAGGACAGCCAACATGGTCAGTAAAGTTTTGCTCATGGCTCTCATCGCGTTCGGTGGCCTATTCGGATTCGTCGATTGGATTCCACTCATCAAGCTCAATCAACAGCGTCTGGATTGGTCGATCCCCGATGCTCCAGGACATGGCCGTGATATCGCAACGCCTCCATTATCCATATAGTTAGTCTGGTTTATTGGTTGATTTCTTACAAACTTAGCCGCGAGATTGTATTGATTCCCTGTCGGACAACACAAATCCTTAACCAACATCTGATAAGCTGACAAAAATGAGAGTGATTCTCTTTTTAGGTTTTGACAGTTCGCTTCAGCAGAGTGCCCGACCGGATGAATTGACACAGCCAATCTTCAATGATGCCACTACGCCTGCTCATTGCAGTATGTGCATTGCTCGTTGTCGGGGCGGTTTACGCTGAGGGCATTCCGGCAAAGACGTTCATTGTTGGCAGCGAGCAGGACTACCCACCCTTTGCAAGCGGTCTGACCGACGCAACCGCGGGCGGCTTTACGGTCGAGCTATGGAAAGCCGTTGCCCGTGAAACGGGGCTGAACTACACCATTCGGGTCAAACCCTTTCATGAACTGCTGCAGGAGTTCAAGGAAGGCAGAATCGACATCCTGATCAACCTCGCGCAATCGGAAGAACGCCGCAAGTTCGCCGATTTCTCGGTGCCGCACGTCACTGTGCAAGGGGCGTTGTTTGTCCGCAAGGACCACACCGGCATCCGCGGCGAGAATGACCTGGCGGGAAAGTCCATCATTGTCGTCGAGGCGGATATTGCCCATGAATACGCGCGCGGCAAGGCCTGGGGCAACAAGCTGATCCTGGTTCACACGGCAGCCGACGGACTGCGGCTGCTCGCCTCGGGGCAGCACGATGCCATGTTCGTCAGCAAGCTGGTGGGCACGCAGACCCTGCGGCAGTTGAACCTGCTGACCATCATCGCGCTCCCCATCGCCGTCGGCGCCACGCAAAAATTCTCCTTCGCCGTTCAAAAGGGCAATGCCGAACTGCTGGCCCTGCTGAATGAAGGCCTGGCGCTCAGCAGGGCCAGCGGCACCTACACGGCCCTGCATGAAAAATGGTTCAATGAATACGAATTCAAGGCCCCCGCCCTCCTTGACGCGCTCAAATACCCGCTGCCGCTGCTGGGCCTGTTTTTCGGCTATGTGGCCCTGACCTATCACCGGCGGAACAACGAGCGACGGAAGGCCATGCAAGGACTGGCCGAGTCGCACCACATGCTGCAAACGGTGATCGACACCTTTCCCATGCGGGTGTTCTGGAAGGACCGGGACTCCCGCTACCTGGGCTGCAACACCCGGTTTGCCCTGGATGCCGGCGAAGCTGGCGCGGCAGGGGTCATTGGCAAGCTGGACTCTCAGTTGGCCTGGCGCGACCACGCCGCACACTACCGTTCCGGCGACCTTGCGGTGATGGCCTCTGGCCAGCACAAGTTAGCCTACGAAGAACCGCAAACCACGCCGCATGGTGAAAATCTCTGGTTACGGACCTCCAAGGTTCCACTGCGCAGCCTGGATCAGCAAATCATTGGCGTGCTCGGCGTCTACGACGACATCACCGAGGCAAAACGCGCCCAGGAAGAAATGCTGCTGGCCTCGATGGTGTACGAAAGCAGCAGCGAATCGATGATGGTGACCGATGCCGATGGCAATATTATCGCCATCAATCCCGCCTTCACCCGGACCACCGGCTATGTCAAAGAGGAAGTCATCGGCAGGAATCCGAGAATTCTCAATTCGGGGCACCACGATCAAGCCTTCTTTCAAGGCATGTGGGACGCCATCAACACATCAGGAAGCTGGCAGGGGGAAATCTGGGACAAGCGCAAGAATGGGGAGATCTATCCCAAGTGGCTCGTGATCAACACCGCCTTCGACGCAGACGGCAAACCTTATCGCCGCGTCGCCCTGTTCTCGGATATCACCGAAAAGAAGAAGTCTGAGAATCTGATCTGGCAACAAGCCAATTTCGACAATCTGACCGGGCTGCCCAACCGGCGGATGTTCCATGATCGCCTGGAACAGGAAATCAAGAAGGCACACCGTAGTGAGCGCCATTTGGCGTTGCTGTTCATTGACCTGGACCGCTTCAAGGAAATCAATGACACGTTGGGACACGCCAAGGGAGATCTGTTGCTCATCGAGGCGGCACAACGCCTGAAAAGCTGCGTGCGCGAGTCCGACACCGTCGCCCGGCTCGGCGGCGACGAGTTCACCATCATCCTCACTGAACTGGAAGATATCCAGGGCATCGACCGCATTGCCCAGGCCATCCTGCAGTGCATGACTTCGTCATTCTTGCTGGAGGGCGAGCCGGCCTATGTGTCCGCCAGTATTGGCATCACCCTGTACCCGGAAGACTCGACCATTGCCGAGGTCCTCATCAAGAACGCCGATCAGGCCATGTACAAGGCGAAGAGTCAGGGATGCAACCGCTACAGTTACTTCACCCGCTCGAGCGAGCGCCTCGACCAGGAGCCGCATACCGCCTTGCCGAAACAGTAGTTCAGGATCGCCCCGAAGGCCCAGACGTTGCTGAAGAGGCCGTCGGGGAAATTCATCGGCTACAAAGCAGCCGTGAGTTCCGGCACAAGCTGGAACAGATCGCCCACCAGCCCATAGTCGGCCACCTGAAAAATCGGCGCATCCGGGTCCTTGTTGATGGCGACGATGACCTTGCTGTCCTTCATGCCGGCCAGATGTTGAATGGCGCCGGAAATGCCGATGGCGATGTAAAGCTGCGGCGCGACGATCTTGCCGGTCTGGCCGACCTGGTAGTCGTTGGGCACAAAGCCGGCATCGACGGCGGCGCGCGAAGCGCCCAGCGCGGCGTTCAGCTTGTCGGCCAGCGGTTCGAGCAGCTTGTGGAAGTTCTCGCCCGATGACAGCCCGCGCCCGCCCGAGACGATCACCTTGGCCGCGCCGAGTTCGGGGCGGGCCGACTGGGTCAGCTCGCGGCCGACCAGTTGCGTCAGGCCGAGATCGGGACCGGCGGCAATATTCTCCACCGCAGCGGAGCCGCCCTCATTTGCGTTCATGGCGCAGGCATCGAAAGCCGTCGTGCGCACGGAGATGACCTTCACCCTGTCGGCCGACTTCACGGTCGCCAGCGCGTTGCCGGCATAGATCGGCCGGATGAAAGTGTCGGGTGACTCGATGCCGCAGATTTCGGAAATCTGCGCCACATCGAGCAGCGCGGCGACGCGCGGCAACAGGTTCTTGCCGAAGGTGGTCGCCGGCCCAATGATGTGCGTGTAACCCTCGGCATTGGCAACAATCAGCGCGGCGATGTTCTCGGCGGTCTGCTCGGCGTAGATCGGCGCATCGGCCAGCTTCACCCGCGCCACGCCCGCCAGCGCGGCGGCGGCTTGAGCCGCGGCGGCACAATTGCTACCGGCAACGAGGACATGAACCTCGGTACCCAACTGCGCACCCAGCTTCGCAGCGGCGGCAACCGTGTTGAGAGTGGCCGCCTTGAGGGCGGCGTGGTCGTGTTCGGCTATGACAAGAATGCTCATTCAGATCACCTTTGCTTCATTTTTCAGTTTCGCCACCAGTTCGGCGACATCCGCAACCTTCACGCCGGCCTGGCGTTTCGCAGGCTCGACCACTTTCAGGGTCGTCAGGCGCGGCGTGATGTCAACGCCAAGGTCGGCGGGTTTCAACACGTCCATCGGCTTCTTCTTCGCCTTCATGATGTTGGGCAGCGTGGCGTAGCGCGGCTCGTTCAAGCGCAGGTCGGTGGTGACCACCGCCGGCAGCTTGATCGCCAGCGTCTCCAGGCCGCCGTCGATTTCGCGGGTGACGGTCGCTCTCATTTGCCCATTTTCGTCGGCAATCACCACCTTCGAAGCAAACGTCGCCTGCGGCCAGCCCAGCAACGCGGCGAGCATCTGGCCGGTCTGGTTGGCATCGTCGTCGATGGCCTGCTTGCCGAGAATCACCAGCCCCGGCTGCTCCTTGTCGCAAATCGCCTTGAGCAGTTTCGCCACGGCCAGCGACTGCAAACCCTCGGCCGCTGCCGCATCGGTCTCGACCAGAATGGCCCGGTCGGCGCCCAGCGCCAGCGCGGTGCGCAACTGTTCCTGGCAGGCCGTCACGCCGCATGACACCGCGATCACCTCGGTGGCGATGCCGGCCTCCTTGAGCCGCACCGCCTCTTCCACGGCGATCTCGTCAAAGGGATTCATCGCCATCTTGACGTTGGCCAACTCGACGCCGCTCTGGTCTGACTTCACCCTGACCTTGACGTTGTAATCCACCACCCGCTTCACCGGCACCAGAACTTTCACATCGCTCTCCTTTTGCTATTCGCGCCCATACTCATCCGTATGTTGGCTGCTATACTAAACTAAAGCGCGGAAAAATTCATATGGACAAATCTTCCCCCGAAAAACAGCCCACGGCACGCGAGGCGCTCGACCGCGCCGCCTGGATAGCCGGCGCACTCGACATCGTCGCACAGGACGGCATCGACGGCCTGCGGGTGGAGGGCCTGGCCAAGCGCCTGGGCGTCACCAAGGGCAGTTTCTACTGGCATTTCAAGGATCGCCGCGACCTCATCGATGCCGTGCTTGACAACTGGCGGACCGGCCGCATCCGCGACATCCACAAACAGACGACCGCCGAACCGGGCAACGAAGAGGCCACGCTGCGCCACACCATCGAAGTTTATGCCGCCGCCAAAAACCGCAAGGGCATCTCCATCGAGGCGAGCATCCGCCTCTGGGCGCGCCAGGACGCCAACGGCCTGGCCGTGGTCGAAGAGGTCGACGCCGAACGACTCGAATGCACGCGCCGCCTCTTCCTCGCCCGCGGGCTCCCGCCCGCCGAAGCCGCCGCCAGAAGCGCCCTGCTCTACGCCTATGTGTTCGGCTTCAGCATGATGCAATGCGGCCGCTTCGACATGGACGCAGCGCAAACCAAGCGCTGGATCGTGGAACAGATCATCAAGTAAAAGTCGGCGCTGGCGAGACGGCGTGTACTGCATGAGGATGTCCCCGTCACCCTACAAATACCGAACGAATAGCATTGCCAGCGGCATTTTTAACCGCTATCCTCCCGCATTCCATCCGGCTAAATGTTGCGGATGCCGGGAGATAAACATAGCCTTCGATATACAACCGCAACGGCGTGCCGCGGCCGACAGCGCCAGCGGCGCATTGGCAGAAAGCGTCGTCCTCAAGAAGCTCTCGCCCACCACGCCCGGCGCCAAGCGCTTTGCCACGCGTTACGGACAAACCCTGGTCTGCGTCCGTTATCGTGAAGACCCGCAGGGAAAACGCCGCCTCACCACGGTTGAACTGATCGTCGATGAGCGACCGCTGCCCGTGCCAGCCGGAGTGCGCATAGCCTACGAAGAATCCGAACTGCGCCGCCAGGTTAAAGCCGCCGGCGGCATCTGGGATGCCAAACGAAAACTATGGCGACTGCCAAAAACCATGATCCGCAAATTGAAACTCGAAAATCGGGTCGTATCGGAGGACGCCTAGATATGGACAGAACCACAACTCCATATCTGGCAAAAAATAGCCATATATGGATGGATGTTGCCAGATATGGCAGTTTTTCAGTGGTGTCTAATTTACGTTGGGGGCCTTAGGAGACATCGCATATGACGGCCGATAACATTGCAGTACTGAATGCCGTGCTAACCCTGGCGCTGGTTATGCTTACGGGAGCTTATGTATTTCTTACACACCGTCTAATCGTCCATACGAAGGATGCAAGCCAAGAAAACATAAGACTGCAAACGCTCCAGGCTCGCCTAGCATACTTCCCAAAGCTCTCATGTCGTATATCCGAGTTTGGCGGACGCATAGTGCTAACGATTTCCAATCCGTGTGACCACCCTGCATATGATGTCGATGTATTCGCTGTCCACGGCTACGCCGAAGATGACGTTGACCTTCCGACGTTTTCAGTCAATCACTTGACCGATGAGGGCCGTAAGGAGCATGTCGAGCCCACAGACGAAGGTTTCTTTGGGCTTTTTGATGTCATGGCCTACGCTAATTTTCCAGGACGAAAGGGTGTTGAGGTCGTTCTAGATACACCAATCGTTCCGATGTACTTTCACGTCCTCATTCAATTTCGAGACGTCATTGGGTACAACTACGCTCAAACCTATTGGTTTTTCACAGACACCTCGACTGGTCCTCATACCTACAAACTCGGTGTAATGAGGCCGGCCGTACCAGCTCCGATACCAAGGATCAACCGAGATATGGATGGTACTTCGACCTTTGTGATGGAGGACAAGAGCGATGTCGCTCTCTATGTCGATCAGGAGTTCGTCGACATATTCAAGGCCAGTTTTTCATCCGGCTATCTAAGAGACACTACGCGTGACATTGAAGATCGGGGCCGCTGGTATGACCTATAAGGCCCCCAACCCTGCGGTGCAGGGGACGCTGCGCGATAAAGCCGCGCAGCGCCCC
>JAUSBB010000185.1 GCA_030652245.1 Rhodocyclaceae bacterium
CTGGTGGAACCCGGACAAATTCGTCGGCCCGGCCGGCCTCCTGGCGGCCTATCGTTTCATTGCCGACACGCGCGACCAGGCCACCAACGAGCGGCTGGACAACCTGGAAGACCCTTACCGCCTGTTCCGCTGTCATACCATCATGAATTGTGTCGAGGTCTGCCCGAAGGGTCTCAATCCCACCAAGGCCATCGGCAAGATCAAGGACATGATGGTGAGAAGGATAATATGACCCGCCATCCCCCAGCCCCTTCCTCGCGGAAGGGGAGACTGCAAGCGCGCTACGCTCGTTTGTCACGGGGCGCGGCAAATGGCGACGGGCGCGGTTTGCGCCTCCGGCGCGTGCCGTCCCTGCTCGGGGCGGCCCTTCGCCGGGACTGCTGATGGACGAACAGCAGCGCGTGCAGAGCGAACGGCTGCGCTGGCACAGCCGGCGGGCATTGCTGGAACTTGATCTGGTCTTGCGGCGTTTTTGGCAAAAGCAGCCGGAGCCGCTGGGCGACGCGCAGGCGGCAGTCCTCGAACGCCTGCTGGCAATGGAAGACCACGATTTGTGGGAGTTGTTGAGCGGACGGCAAGACGCCGCCGATCAAGAGACGCAAGCCATGGTCGCGCTGCTGCGGCAGCCGGCGCATTGAAATTTCGCAACATTCAGGAGCATGTCATGACACAGCGTACCGCTACTTTTAACTTCAACGGCAAGACCACCGAATTTCCGGTTTATTCCGGCAGCATCGGCCCGGACGTAGTCGACATCACCAAGCTGTATGCCCAGACCGGCGCCTTCACCTACGACCCGGGCTTCATGTCCACGGCGGCGTGCAAGTCCTCGATCACCTACATCGACGGCGACAAGGGCGAGTTGCTGTATCGCGGTTACCCCATCGAGCAACTCGCCGCCCAGTGCGATTTCATGGAAGTCTGCTATCTGCTGAAGAACGGCGATCTGCCGAAACAGGCCGAGTATGATGAGTGGGTAACCAAGGTGCGCCGCCACACCATGGTGCATGACCAGTTGACGCGCTTCTACAGTGGTTTTCGCCGCGATGCCCACCCGATGGCGGTGATGGTCGGCGTGGCCGGCGGCCTTTCGGCCTTCTATCACGACTCGCTCGACATCAGCAATGCCGAGCACCGCCAGACCGCCGCGCTGCGCCTGATCGCCAAGATGCCGACCATCACGGCGATGGCCTACCGCTACAACAACGGTCTGCCGTTCATGTATCCGAAGAATGAATACGACTACGCGACCAACTTCCTCTACATGATGTTCGCCAACCCTTGCGAGGAGTTCAAGCCGAACCCGGTGCTCTCACGGGCGCTCGACCGCATCCTGATCCTGCATGCCGACCACGAGCAGAATGCCTCGACCTCGACCGTGCGGCTGGCGGGTTCCTCCGGCGCCAATCCGTTCGCCTGCATCGCCGCCGGCATCGCCTGCCTGTGGGGCCCGGCGCACGGCGGCGCCAACGAAGCCTGCCTGAAGATGCTGGAGGAGATCGGCGACGTGTCGCGCGTCGGCGAATACATCAAGCGCGCCAAGGACAAGAACGATTCCTTCAAGCTGATGGGTTTCGGCCACCGCGTCTACAAGAATTTCGACCCGCGCGCCAAGCTGATGCGCGAAACCTGCCATGAAGTTCTCAACGAACTCGGCCTGCACGACGATCCGCTGTTCAAGCTGGCGATTCAACTGGAGAAGATCGCCCTCGAGGACGAATACTTCATCGAGAAGAAGCTCTACCCGAACGTCGATTTCTACTCGGGCATCGTCCAGCGCGCGCTCGGCATCCCGACGCAGATGTTCACCGGCATCTTCGCCATGGCCCGCACCATCGGCTGGATCGCCCAGTGGAACGAGATGATCAGCGATCCGGAACAGAAAATCGGCCGCCCGCGCCAGCTTTACACCGGCGCCGCCCAGCGCAATGTCCCGGCAATGGACCAGCGCTAAGCGGTAAAAAAGGGGACGCCACGCGCCCCCTTTTTTTACGCCTACCCATTAACGGAGGTGATGGCATGATGAATCAATTATTGTCCAACTCGTATCTCTACGGTGCAAACGCACCCTACGTCGAAGAACTGTATGAGGCCTATCTGGCGAATCCCGCCGCCGTCGAAGCGCCGTGGCGCGACTATTTCGACAAGCTGGCCAACCTGCCGGGCGTGGGGGCGTATCACGGTCCCGATGTCGCCCACGCGCCGGTCATCAACGGCTTTGCGCAGCGCGCCAAGGCGGGCACCTTGCATGCCGCGCCTTCGACCCCGCCGCAGGCCGCCGAAAAGCAGGCCAGGGTGTTGCAGCTCATCACGGCGTACCGCTTCCTCGGCAATCGGTGGGCGCAGCTTGACCCGCTGAAACGTCAAGAGCGGCCGGAAATCGCCGAACTCGATCCGGCGTTTTATGGCTTCACCGAAGCCGATCTGTCGACGCCGTTTCACACCGGCTCTTTCGACATGGGCGCCGCCGCATCAAGTTTGCGCGAAATTCTCGAAGCGCTGCGCCAGCGCTATTGCGGCCATATCGGCGCCGAGTACATGTATATCGCGGATGTGGCGCAAAAGCGCTGGATCCAGTCGCGCTTCGAACCGGCGCGCGGCACGACGCGCTACAGCAACGCGGACAAGCGGCGTTTCCTCGGCTCCATCACCGCCGCCGAGACGCTGGAACGCTATCTGCACACCCGCTATGTCGGCCAGAAGCGCTTTTCGCTGGAAGGCGGCGAATCGATGATCCTGGCGATGGATCAGTTGATTCGCACGGGCAGCGGCCTGGGCGTCAAGGAAATTGTCATCGGCATGGCGCATCGCGGCCGCCTCAATGTGCTGGTGAATACGCTGGGCAAGCAGCCGTCGATGCTGTTCGCCGAATTCGAGGGCAAGAAAGCGGCGACGCTGGCGGCCGGCGACGTGAAATACCACATGGGTTACTCGTCCGACATCGCCACGCCGGACGGCCCGGTGCATTTGACGCTGGCCTTCAACCCCTCCCATCTCGAAATCGTCAATCCGGTGGTCGCCGGATCGGTGTATGCCCGCCAGGTGCGGCGCGGCAATGCTGGCGCGGCGGGCGAGCAGGAAGTGCTGCCGGTGTTGATCCACGGCGACGCCGCCGTGGCCGGCCAGGGCGTCAATCAGGAGATGCTCAACTTTTCGCAGACGCGCGGTTATGGCACCGGCGGCACGGTGCATCTCGTGGTGAACAACCAGATCGGTTTCACCACCTCCGACCCGCGCGACCTGCGCTCGTCGATCTACTGCACCGACATCTTCAAGAGGGTCGAGGCGCCGATTTTCCACGGCAATGGCGACGACCCCGAGGCGGTGGCCTTCGTCACCCAGCTGGCGCTCGAGTTCCGGCAGGAATTCAAGAAGGACGTGGTGGTCGACATCGTCTGCTTCCGCAAGCTGGGCCACAACGAGCAGGATGAGCCGATGGTGACCCAGCCGCTGATGTACAAGAAGGTCGCCATGCACCCCGGCACGCGCAAGCTCTATGCCGAAAAGCTGGTGAATCAAGGGATTCTTGCCCCCGGCGAGGATGAGCAGATGATCAAGGACTACCGCGCGGCGCTCGATGCCGGACGCAACCTGCGGGATTCCGTCATCACCGATTTCAAGAGTCCCATGGCGATCGACTGGGCGCCCTACATCAATGCCAAATACACCGAAAAATGCGATACCCGGGTGCCCTTGAATGAACTGCAACGCCTCGGCCGGCGCCTGACTGAAACACCGGCCAATTTCACCTTGCACCCACGCGTGCAGAAGATCATCGACGATCGCAAGCAGATGATCGAGGGAACGTTGCCGATCGACTGGGGCATGGCCGAAAACCTCGCCTATGCCACCTTGCTGGCGGCCGGATTCGGCGTGCGCATCTCCGGTGAGGACGTTGC
>JAUSBB010000190.1 GCA_030652245.1 Rhodocyclaceae bacterium
CCAACGGCACCTCGACCTCGAACAAGATCGTCTGGCATTCGACGGTGGCGCCGGGCGACATCGTTGTCGTCGACCGCAACTGCCACAAGTCCATCCTGCACGCCATCATGATGACCGGGGCGATTCCGGTTTTCCTGATGCCGACGCGCAACAATTTTGGCATCATCGGGCCGATTCCGAAGAGCGAATTTGCCTGGGAGAACATCCAGAAAAAAATCGCCGCCAACCCCTTTATCACCGACAAGAACGCCAAGCCGCGGGTGCTGACCATCACCCAGTCGACCTACGATGGCATTCTCTACAACGTCGAGGAGATCAAGGAGATGCTCGACGGCAAGATCGACACCCTGCACTTCGACGAGGCCTGGCTGCCGCACGCCGCCTTCCACGACTTCTACGGCGACTACCACGCCATCGGCGCCGACCGGCCGCGCTGCAAGGAGTCGATGGTGTTCTCGACGCAGTCGACGCACAAGCTGCTCGCCGGCCTTTCGCAGGCCTCGCAGATCCTGGTGCAGGACGCCGAGAACAACAAGCTCGACCGCGACGTCTTCAACGAGGCCTACCTGATGCACACCTCGACCTCGCCGCAGTATTCGATCATCGCCTCCTGCGACGTCGCCGCGGCGATGATGGAAGAGCCGGGCGGCAAGGCGCTGGTCGAGGAGTCCATCGCCGAAGCGCTCGACTTCCGCCGCGCCATGCGCAAGGTCGACAAGGAGTGGGGCGCCGACTGGTGGTTCCAGGTCTGGGGCCCGGACGACCTCTCCGAGGAAGGCATCGAGGAGCGCGACGCCTGGATGCTCAAGCCCGGCGCGCGCTGGCACGGCTTCGGCAAGCTCGCCAAGGGCTTCAACCTGCTCGACCCGATCAAGGCCACGGTCATCACGCCGGGCCTCGACGTCGACGGCGACTTCTCCGACGAGTTCGGCATTCCCGCCGCCATCGTCACCAAGTACCTCGCCGAGCACGGCGTCATCGTCGAGAAGTGCGGCCTCTACTCCTTCTTCATCATGTTCACCATCGGCATCACCAAGGGCCGCTGGAACACGCTGGTGACGGCGTTGCAGCAGTTCAAGGACGACTACGACAAGAACCATCCGCTGTGGAAGGTGCTGCCGGTCTTCAGCGCCAAGCATCCGCGCTACGAGCGCATCGGCCTCAAGGATCTATGCACCCAGATCCACGAGGTGTACAAGGCCAACGACATCGCGCGCCTGACCACCGAGATGTATCTGTCCGACATGGTGCCGGCAATGCGTCCGGCCGATGCCTTCGCCAAGATGGCGCACCGCGAGATCGACCGCGTGCCGATCGAGGAACTCGAAGGCCGCATCACGGCGGTGCTGCTGACGCCCTATCCGCCGGGCATCCCGCTGCTGATCCCCGGCGAGCGCTTCAACAAGACCATCGTCCGCTACCTGAAATTCGCCCGCGAGTTCAACGACAAGTTCCCCGGCTTCGAGACCGACATCCACGGCCTGGTCAAGGACGCCGGCAACGGCAAGCCCGGCTACTACGTCGACTGCGTGGCGAATTGACGTACCGGCGGGCGCGTCTGCCGGCGACGGCGTCAGCGTCCGCTTTCCCCTGGCGCCGTGTCGCGCCGGTAAGTGACGAAAGCGTAGTCGAGGCCGGTCGCGGAGCGGTGATGCTCGCGCGCCGTCTCGTGCCATGCGGAGCGATCGAAGGCGGGGAAGAAGGCGTCGCCCGCATAGGTCGCGTCGACCTCGGTCAATTCGAGCCGGTCGGCCAGCGGCAGCGCCTGGGCATAGATTTCCGCGCCGCCGATGACGTATGCGCTGCGGCCGGCGGTCGCCGCCAGGGCTTCCGGCAGCGAGTGCACCACCGTGGCGCCCGCGGCGCGGTAGCCCGCGGTGCGCGTGACGACGATGTTGGTGCGGTCGGGCAGCGGCCGGAAATTCGGCGGCAGCGATTCCCAGGTCTTGCGGCCCATGACGACGGCCTGGCCGGTGGTCAGCGCCTTGAAATGTTTGAGATCCTCGGGCAGCCGCCAGGGCAGGCGGTTGTCGATGCCGATGACGCCGTCGCGGGCGACGGCGGCGATGAGGATGAGGGCAGTTGCGGTCATGGGGCGGGGGAAAGGTTCTATAGCCGTGCGTAAAGTTCCGCGTAGCGGCGTGCCGGCGCGGCCCAGGAGAAGTCGCCGGCCATGCCGTTCTCCTGCAGGCGTCGCCAGCGGGCCTGGTCGTGCCAGGCGGCCACCGCGCGGCCGATGGCGGCATACAGCGCTTCCGCGGTCGGTTCGGCGAACACGAAGCCGTTGCCGCGTTCGGCATCGGCGGCGTCGATGACGGTGTCGGCCAGGCCGCCGGTGGCGCGGACGACGGGCGGCGTGCCGTAGCGCAGGCTGTACATCTGGTTCAGGCCGCAGGGCTCGAAGCGCGAGGGCATGAGGAAGATGTCGGCGCCGGCTTCGATGCGGTGCGCCTGCGTTTCGCTGAAGCCGATATCGACGGCGCACTGGCCCGGATGGTTGCGCGCCAG
>JAUSBB010000191.1 GCA_030652245.1 Rhodocyclaceae bacterium
ATGGGCGAGCTGCGCCGCCATTTCGCCCATCGCCGTCAGGCGGGCGTTGCGCTCGGCCTGCTCCCTGAGGCGCGCTGTCTCGGCATTCGCGGCGGCCAGCTCGGCGGTGAGCGCGACAACCTGCCGCTCCAGCGCGCCGTAGGCGGTCGACAGCTCCTCGGAGACCTGGTTGAAAAGCCTGAAGGCCTCGGCAAGCCTAGCCGGGTCGGTGGGAATTTCGACCGTCATAACAACGCAGTCTCGCCGCCGGGCCGCCCCAAGGCGAGACGGCACGCGGCGCCAGCCGCAACCCGCACAACAGCCTGGGCGGAGTCGCCCGTAACAGACGAGCGCAGCGAACAACAGTCACCCCTCCCGCGAGGGAGGGGCTGGGGGAGGGAGGGCATATAGTTCACGGTGCGGGTATGCTCACAGAAAGTCGGCGCTGGTGATACGGCGAACAGTAACCGAAATGGCGGCAAATTTTGCCGCTACTTGCTGGAACCCGGCTTGCTTGCAGAAGACACAATTGCCGCACGTTTTTTGGTCACACATTTGTTTTCCGCGCAATTCGCAACGCATCACACATTCATTTATGGCAGAACAGGCAACGACAGCCCTCCCCTTCAGCCTGGCGGCACTTTCCCGCCTCGACGCACGCCAGAAAATGGGCGCGGCGGTGGCGATCGCCCTGGCCATCACGATTCTGGTCGGCGCCGTGCTGTGGACGAAGGAAGCACCTTACGGGGTGCTGTTTTCGAACCTCTCCGACCAGGACGGCGGGCAGATCGTCACGTCCTTGCAACAGCAGAACATTCCCTACAAATTCTCGACTGGCGGCGGCGCGATCATGGTGCCGGCCGGCATGGTGCATGACGCGCGGCTGCGCCTGGCTTCGCAGGGACTGCCGAAGGGCGGACTGGTCGGCTTCGAGGTGATGGAAAACCAGAAGCTCGGCATCAGCCAGTTCGCCGAGCAGATCAATTACCAGCGCGGCCTGGAAGGCGAACTGGCGCGCACCATCCAGACGCTCTCGGCCGTGCGCGGCGCCCGCGTGCATCTGGCCATCCCCAAGCAGACCGCTTTTTTGCGGGATGATCTGAAACCATCCGCATCGGTGCTGGTCGGCCTGCAGCCCGGCCGCTCGCTCGAAGCCGCGCAGATTGCCGGCATCGTGCATCTGGTGTCGTCCTCGGTGCCGCAACTCAACCCGGCGCAGGTCAGCGTGATCGACCAGAACGGCAACCTGATCTCCGCGCAGCAGGATTCACTGAAGAACGCCAGCCTCAATCCCAGCCAGATCAAATATGTGAAGGATGTCGAGGCGCAATACCTGCAGCGCGTCGAAACCATTCTCGAACCGCTGGTCGGCCGTGGCAATTTCCGCGCCCAGGTGGCGGCCGAGCTCGATTTCACCAACGTCGATCAGGTGGCGGAAACCTACCGGCCCAACCCGGCGACCGAAGCCGCAATCCGCAGCCAGCAAACCGCCGAATCGGGCGCGGGCAACCCGCCGGCCATCGGCGTGCCCGGCGCGCTCTCCAACCAGCCGCCCGTCCCCGCCACCGCGCCGATCACCAACCCGCAGATTGGCGGCGCCGGAGGAGCCGCAGGCGGCCAGAACAACAATTACACCCGCAACGCCACCATCAACTATGAAGTAGACAAGACCGTGCGGCACACGCGCGGCGCGCCGGGCATGGTCAAGCGGCTGTCGGTCGCCGTGGTGGTCAATCACAAAAAAGGGCCGGAAAAGGACAGCAAGCCGGGCAAGCCGCCCAGCGCCGAAGAGCTGAAGCGCATCAACGACCTGGTGAAGGAAGCTGTTGGTTTCAGCCAAACGCGCGGCGATTCGATCAATGTGGCCGCCGCGTCTTTTGTACCGCCGGAACCCGAGGTCGTGCCCGAGTCCCCGCTCTGGCAAGACCCGGAGTTGATCGCGCTGGGCAAGGAACTCGGCAAGTATCTGGTTTTCGCGCTAATCGTCTACCTGATCTGGACCAAGCTCATGAAACCGCTCTTTGAAATGCTGGCCGCCGCCGCACAACGCGCCGAAGCCGAAAGAAAGGCCGAGGCCGTCAGGATGCGGGACACATCGGAGGCTTATCGCGCCTCGCACGGGATGGCCACCTACGACGACAAGGTCAAGGCGGCACGTGAAACCGCGCAGCAAGACCCCAAATTGGTGGCCGAGATGATCAAGGGGTGGATGGGTGCCAACGGGACCTGAAGAGGGGCTGGAAAAGAGCGCGATGCTCTTGCTCACGCTCGGCGCGGACGCGGCGGCGGAAGTGCTCAAACACCTCGGCCCGAAGGAGGTGCAAAAGCTCGGCCATGCCATGGCCGCCACCAAGTCCGTGCCGCGCGAAAAGGTCGAAGATCTGCTGACGGAAATGGAAACCCACACGGCCAAGGGCGCGCCGCTGTCCGCCGACTCGGACATGATTCGCGCGATGCTCACCAAGGCGCTGGGCGACGACAAGGCCGCCAACCTGATCGGCCGCATCCTGCAAGGCGGCGATACCGCCGGCATCGAGAGCCTGAAATGGATGGACGCGGCGACCGTCGCCGATCTGATCAAGAACGAACACCCACAGATCATCGCCACCATCCTGGTGCATCTGGAATTCGACCACGCCGGCGAGGTGCTCAAATCCTTCACCGAACGCCTGCGCAACGACGTGCTACTGCGCATCGCCACGCTCGATGGCGTACAGCCGACCGCCCTGCACGAACTCAACGAGGCCATGACGCGACTCATGGCAGGCGCCTCGGCGAATGTCAAGAAGGCGGCGATGGGCGGCATTCGCCACGCGGCGGAGATTCTCAACTTCGTCGGCCAGGCTTCCGAAACGGCGATTGTCGACAATGTGCGCGAATACGATCCCGAGCTCGCCCAGAAGATTCTCGATGAGATGTTCGTCTTTGAGAATCTGCTCGATGTCGATGATCGCGGCATCCAGCTCCTGCTGCGCGAAATCCAGTCCGATTCGCTGATCCTCGCGCTCAAGGGTTCATCGCCAGAGCTGCGTGAAAAGGTCTTCAAGAACATGTCGCAGCGGGCTGCGGAGATGCTCAGGGAAGACCTCGAATCGAAAGGCCCGGTGCGCCTGTCCGAGGTCGAATCCGAGCAGAAGGAAATTCTCAAAATCGCCCGCCGCCTCGCCGATGAAGGCCAGATCCAGTTGGGCGGCAAGGGTGGCGACGATCAGATGGTATGAACAGACACCCGCCCTCCCCCAGCCCCTCCCTCTCGGGAGGGGTGAAGGTTGCTCGCTACGCTCGTTTGTTACGGGCGACTCCGTAATGGAAATGTGGTGCGTATTGCGGCTTGCGCCGCGTGCCGCCCTGCCTTGGGACGGCCCGGCGGCAAGGCTCCGTTGTCATGAGTGAGCCATCGAAACTGACCGCCTGGGAACGCTGGGAACTCGCGAG
>JAUSBB010000201.1 GCA_030652245.1 Rhodocyclaceae bacterium
CCCCCACGGGGGGGCGCATGACGCCTTGGGGCGGCCCTGCGGCGTCAGCGACAAACCGGCCACCGCGCGCTGCATCGCCAGCAAGGTCGCCTGGAGGATGTTGATTGCATCGACTTCCTCGACCGAGGCTTCGGCCACGCACCAGGCCAAGGCTTTGGCGCGGATTTCGATTGCCAGCCGCTCACGCCGTGCGGCGGAAAGCTTTTTTGAATCGGCCAGACCGACGATGGGCCGCGCCGGATCGAGGATTACCGCCGCCGCCACCACCGGACCGGCCAGTGGCCCGCGCCCGGCTTCATCGACGCCGCAGATCATTGCGGCAACACGGACAAAATCGCGCCAGCGGCTTTTTCGGCGGTGTTCTGCCGCAACTGCCGGTGCATGTCGGTGAAACAATTTGTCAGGCGTTTTCTGACCTCGGTATCCACCACCAGATTGCCCAGTGCCTGCGCCAGATTCTCCGGCGTTGCATCGTCCTGCAGGAATTCCGGCACGACAAAACGACCGGCGAGAATGTTGGGCAAACCGACCCAGGGCTGGTAGTGCATACGCTTCATCAGCCACCATGACCAGGGCGACATGCGGTAAGTGATCACCATCGGCGTTTTCAACAATGCAGCCTCAAGCGTGGCCGTGCCGCTCGCCACCAGCGCCGTGTCGCAGGCCGCCAGGGCGTCCTGGGCATGACCAAACAACAACTTGATCGGCCATTCCTGCGCGCCCTGGGCCCAGATTTCGTTTTCAAAAAGATTGCGTGTCTCGCGCGAAACCAGCGGCACGAGAAACAGCGCATCGGGAAAACGCTCGCGCAGCAGACCCGCCGTTTTGATGAACAGCGCGGCCATGCAGCGCACTTCCGACTGGCGGCTGCCCGGCAGCAGGGCGAACACCGGGCGGGCGCCGGCAGGCAGGTCAAGCCGCTCGCGCGCCTCGCTGCGACAGACTTCGAGCGGCACCCCATCCGCCACGGGATGACCGACATAGGTGACCGCCACGCCGGTCTTTTCATAGAGCGGCGGCTCGAACGGAAACAGCGCCAGCAGATGATCGACCGAGCGCGCGATGCGCTTGACGCGCCCGCCACGCCAGGCCCAGACCGAGGGACTGACGTAATGCACCGTGCGAATGCCGGCGCGCTTCAGCCGCGCTTCCAGCCACAGGTTGAAATCCGGCGCGTCGACGCCGATGAAGACGTCCGGCGGGTCTGCCAGCAATCGCTTGAGCAGCGCGCGCCGCACGCCGCTGATTTCTCGGTAATGGCGCAGCACTTCGGCATAGCCGCGCACCGCGAGGGTTTCCGCCGGCCACCAGGCATCGAAGCCGGCACGCTGCATCTTCGGCCCGCCAATGCCGCAAAAGTCGGCGCTGGGGAGACGGCGCTTGAGCGCCTCGATCAGGTGCGCGGCCAGCAGGTCGCCCGAGGCCTCGCCAGCCACCAGGGCAATACGCGTCATGGACACCCCCCCCCCCTTCGCCCCCCTCCCGGGGGGTTCGATACGGATCGCTGTCGCTCGCATATTACGGGGCGCTCCGGTCCGAGACATGTGCGGGTTGCGACTTGCGCCGCGTGCCGCGTTTGCTTGGGGCGGCCCGGCGCAAACGCTGGGTTTTCATGCTAGCGAATAATGCCGCGACCAGGCGTGGCCAGAAACTCCGCCAGCGACGCCAGTGCGGCTTCTTCAGGCACCGTGGCGGCAATCGCCGCACTGGCTTCTTCCAGTTTGAGTCCGCTGCGATAAAGGGTTTTGTAGGCGCGCCGCAACGCGGCAATGGCGGCGGGCGAGAAGCCGCGCCGCTTCAGCCCTTCGCTGTTGATGCCGTGCGGCGCGGAAGGATTGCCCGCGGCGGTGACATAGGGCGGCACGTCTTGCAGCAAGATGGTGCCCATCGCGGTTATGCAATGAGCGCCGATGCGCACGAACTGATGCACGACGGTAAAGCCGCCCAGAATCGCCCAGTCGCCGATGTGCACATGACCGGCCAACTGCGCGTTATTGGCGAAGATAGTGCGATCACCGACCTGGCAGTCATGGGCGATGTGCACATACGCCATGATCCAGTTGTCATTGCCAACGCGCGTCACCCCGGCATCCTGCGCCGTGCCGCGATTGAAGGTGCAGAACTCGCGGATGGTGTTGCGATCGCCGATTTCCAGCCGGGTCGGCTCACCGGCGTATTTTTTGTCCTGCGGCGCCTCGCCGAGCGATGAAAACTGAAAAATGCGGTTGTCGCGGCCGATGCGGGTCGGGCCATTGATGACCACATGCGGGCCGATCCAGGTGCCGTCGCCAATTTCGACGTCGGGGCCGATGATCGTGTAGGCGCCAACGCTGACGTTTTCGCCGAGCCGCGCAGCCGGATCGATCAGCGCGGTCGGGTGGATTTGCCTCGGCATCTCAATCCTCTAGTTTGCGCACGGTGCACATCAACTCGGCTTCGCAGGCGATCAGGCCATCCACCTTGGCCTTGGCGGAAAATTTCCAGATGCCGCGCTTGTTGGCCGTGACGGCGACTTCGAAGATCAGTTGGTCGCCCGGGCTGACCGGCCGCTTGAAGCGTGCGCCGTCGATGCCGACGAAGTAATAGACCGACTTGTCGTCCGGCTTGCCGCCCAGGCTCTTGAAAGACAGGATGGCCGCCGCCTGCGCCATCGCCTCGACGATCAGCACGCCCGGCATCACCGGATGATGCGGATAATGACCCGGAAAAAACGGCTCGTTCATGCTGACATTCTTGAGCGCGGTGATCCGCTCGCCCGGCACGACATCCAGCACGCGATCCACCAGCAGGAAAGGATAGCGGTGGGGCAAATGTTCGAGAATCTGATGGATGTCCATGGGGGTCATGTTTTTTTCTCCGATTCAATTTCAGCCAGGCGCTTTTCGAGGGCGCGTATTTTATCGGCCATTGCGTCGAGATGGCGCAGCCGTGAAAAGTTCTTCAACCAGTCGTCGTGGGTCATGAAGGGCACCGTGCCGGTGTAGGTGCCGGGCGCCGTGATCGACTTGGCAACCAGAGTGCCGGAAGAAATATTGACGCCATCCGCCAACGACAAGTGACCGAGGATGCTCGCAGCGCCGCCCACCGTGCAGCCCGCGCCGATTTTTGCGCTGCCGGCGATGCCGACACAGCCGGCCATGGCCGTATGGGCGCCGATCTGCACATTGTGGCCGACCTGTATCTGATTATCCAGCTTGACGCCGTCACCGATGATCGTATCCTCCAGCGCACCCCGGTCGATGGTGGTGTTGGCGCCGATTTCGACATCGTCGCCGATCACGACGCGCCCGGTCTGGGCGATCTTCACCCATGCACCCTCCGGCGTGCGCGCAAAGCCAAAACCATCGGCACCGATCACGGCGCCGGAGTGAACGATTGCCCGGCAGCCGATACGACAACCCGCATACACCGTAACGCCCGGATAAAACCGGCAGTCCGCGCCGATCCGCGCGCCGGCGCCGATGCGGCATTGCGCGCCGATGATGGTGTTTTCGCCCAGCTCTACCTCCGGACCGATCCAGACCTGCGGGCCGACACTGACGCTGGCCGGAATGACTGACTCAACCACGGCTGAAGGATGAATGCCCGCAGGCGGACGCGGCCCCTCGGCCAGGAATTGCGAAACATGCGCGAAATAAAGGTAAGGCTGCGGCGTAATGATGGCTGCGGCAGGACAAAGCTCGACCATTTCAGCCGAGAGAATGACCGCGGCGGCACGAGTCGTCGCCAGTTGGCCGCGATATTTTGGATTGGCCAGAAAGCTCAACTGCCCGGCTGTCGCCGCCTCAAGCGTCGCCAACCCGCTGATGATTAGCGACCCGTCTCCCCGCAGATCGCCGCCAAAGCGGGCGACGATCTCCTCAAGACGCCGGGTCACGTCATTACTTTGCCGAGGCGCCGTCGCCCAGCGCCTTGATCACCTTTTCGGTGAGATCGATGCGCGGGCTGAAATAGACGGCTTCCTGCACGATCAGGTCGAATTTTTCGGCTTCGGCGATCTGCTTGATGACCTTGTTGGCGCGCTCGAAGATCGCGGCCATTTCCTCGTTCTGGCGCAGATTCAAATCCTCGCGGAATTCGCGCTGCTTGCGCTGGAAGTCGCGGTTGAGATCGTTGAATTCGCGCTCCTTGTTGCGCCGCTCGCTCTCGGCCATGGTGACCGCATTCTTTTCCAGAGCCTCCTGCATCGTCTGCAACTGCTTCGACAGCTTTTGCAGTTCCTGGTCGCGCTTTTCAAACTCTTTCTCGATCTTCTTTTTCGCCCGCACCGCTTGCGGCGATTCGTTCACAACCCGTTGGCCATTGACAAAGCCCAGCTTGAATTCGGCCAGCGCCGGCGTCACGGCGAGCGCCAGCAATAGGGGAGCCAGCGTTTTGAATATGTGCTTCATCATCTCTCCTGTCTTTCAGAATAAGGTGCCCATCTGGAACTGCAGGCGTTGGGTTTTGTCGCCATCCTTCTTGTTGAGCGGTTGGGCGAGGCTGAATTTGAGCGGTCCGAGCGGCGACGACCAGGCCAGTGAAAGGCCCGTACTGTAGCGCAGCGCGCCGATGTCGAACTTTTCGCCGACGCCATAGACCTGACCCGCATCGACAAAAACCCCCAGGCGCAGCGACTTATCCTGTCCGCCACCGGGCATCGGGAAGAGGAATTCGGCATTCGCCAGCACGCGGCGGTCACCACCCACGCGGTCGCCATTCTCGGCGACCGGGCCGAGCGAACCCGCCTGGAAGCCGCGCACCGAACCCACCCCTCCCGTGTAATAGTATTTGTAGAAGGGCAACGGACGGCCGCCCATGCCGTCGGCGGTGCCGAACTCGCCGTTCAGCATCAGGGTGTATTCGCGGCTGATCGGGACATAGCGCTGGTACTGGAAATTGGTCCGGTAGTAACGCAAGGTTCCACCCAGCGCCAGTTCGCCGCCGATGCGCGCCACATGGCCCTTCATCGGGTAGATGCGGCTGTCGAGCGTGTCCTTCGCCCAGCCCAGCGTGGCGATCGGCCCCGAGTAGGTGTCGCCATGTTCAGCGATGAACGTCCTGAAGCGTAGCGGCGTGTAGTCGGTCACCTTGACCTGAGTGGAATCGAAGGCCAGGCCAAAGTTGATGGTGTCGTCCTCGCCAATCGGAATGCCATAACGCACCCCGCCACCGAATGACTTGGTGCCATAACTGGCAACGGTCAGCGAAGTGGTGTTGGTGTCGCGCATGTACACGTCGAAACCGCGGCTGATGCCGTCGACCGTGTAGAAAGGATCGGTGTAGGAAAACGAATACAGCGTGTTGATCTTGCTGGTGTTGAAGCCGACCCCGACATGCTTGCCGCTGCCGAACAGGTTTTGCTGTTGCAGCGAACCCGAGAACACCAGGCCTTCCGAACTGGACAGGCCGGCGCCGATCATCAGGTTGCCGGTGGGCTTTTCCTTGACGCCAATGTTGAGGTCGACCTGGTCGGTGGTGCCCGGCACGGCGGGCGTTTCCACCGTCACTTCATCGAAGTAGCCCAACCGGTCGACGCGGGTGCGCGACTTGTTGATTTTTTCGCCGTCGTACCAGGCGGATTCCATCTGGCGCATCTCGCGGCGGATCACCTCGTCGCGGGTGCGCGT
>JAUSBB010000205.1 GCA_030652245.1 Rhodocyclaceae bacterium
ATCGCCGCCGGCCGCAGCGGCTGGGTCGCCGCGCGGGAACAGGACTTGCGCAATTTCCTGGGCACCTTCAACTTCAGCAACGACATGGTCAAGCAGGCCGTCGGCACCATGAGCGGCGGTGAAAAGGCACGCCTGGTGCTCTGCATGATCGTCTGGCAACGCCCCAACCTGCTGCTATTGGACGAACCCACCAACCACCTCGACCTCGCCACCCGTGAGGCGCTCAGCGTGGCGCTCAACGAATTCGAGGGCACCGTCATGCTGGTCAGCCACGACCGCGCCCTGTTGCGGTCGGTGTGCGACGAGTTCTGGCTGGTCTCGCGGGGCGGTATCGAGCCCTTCGACGGCGATCTGGACGACTACCAGCGTTACCTGCTGGATGAAGCCAAACGCTCACGCGAAACCACCACTCCTCAAGAAAGACTAGCGGCGTAGGTAGGGCCGTGGATCGATTTCCGGCGTCCGGCCCGCCACATGATCGGCGAGCAGACGGCCGGAACCGACGACCATGGTCCAGCCCAGCGTGCCGTGGCCGGTGTTCAGGTAAAGATTCTGCAGCGCTGTCGGGCCGATGATCGGCACATTGCTGGGCGTGGCCGGGCGCAGTCCGGCCCAGTGTTCGACGGCGGCATCGCTGAATTCGAGTTGGGGAAACATTTGCCGCGTGCGGCGCACCAGGGCGCCGAGGCGCGCGGGATTCAGCGTGGTGTCATAGCCGGTGAATTCCGCCGTGCCGGCCACGCGCAGCCGCTCGCCCAGCCGGGAGTAAACCATCTTCACCTCGTCGTCGATCAGGCTGACTTCGCTGGCGAGCGCGCCCGGCTGCAGCGGCACGGTAATCGAGTAACCCTTGGCCGGATAGACGGGAATGTTGATGCCCAGCGGGCGCAACAGCAGTGTCGAATAACTGCCCAGCGCGACCACATAGGCATCGGCGCTGAGCTTTTCGCCACTCGCCAGGCGCACGGCGGCCACCTGGCCGCCAGCGGTTTCAATGCCGGCCAGCGGGGTGTTGTAGCGGAATTGAACACCGCGCGCCGCGCATCGCTCAACCAGCGCGGCGGTGAACAGTTGGGCATCGCCCGACTCGTCATCCGCCGTGAAAGTGCCGCCGACAATCGGTGCGGCGGCGTGGGCCAGCGCCGGCTCGATGGCCAGACATTCCGCCGCCGTCTTGACGACGCGCTCGCAACCGAATTCACGCATCAGCGCGGCCTGTGGAATCGCCCGGGCAAATTCCGCCGGATCGGTATAAAAATGCAGGATGCCGCGCTCCAGACAGGCGTAATCCAGGGCCAATTCGCGGCGCAGCACCTTCAGCCGCGCGCGGCTGTCGAGCGCCAGTGCGAGGATCGCGCGAATGTTGGCGCGCGTGCGGGCGGGAGTGCATTCGCGCAGGAAGCGGAGACCCCACGACCACTGCGCCAGGTCGGCGGAAAAACGCCACAGCAGAGGGGCATCTTCGCGCCCCAGCCATTTCAAAACCTGCAGCGGAGCGGCCGGATTGGCCCAGGGCACGGCATGACTGGTGGAAATCTGGCCGCCGTTGGCGAAGCTGGTTTCGAGCGCCGGACCGGGCTGGCGATCAAGTACGGTAACTTCGTGCCCGTCTTCGGCAAGGAACCAAGCCGAGGTCACACCAGTCAAACCCGCCCCAAGCACTACGATACGCATCACCCACACCCGGACCCAAAAATGAGCGGCGATTATAAACAGCAAGACAACCGGCAACAGCTCAGCGCCGCCGAATGGCAGGCCCGCTTGACGCCGGAGCAATACCGCGTCGCCCGCGCCAAAGGCACTGAACGACCTTTCAGCGGCGAATACTGGGATTGCACCGATCCCGGCGACTACCTCTGCGTCTGCTGCGGTGCTCCCCTGTTCGACGCCGCCGACAAGTTCGATGCCGGCTGCGGCTGGCCCAGTTTCACCCAACCCAAGGTCGCCGAAAACATCGCCGCAACGGAAGACGCGAGCCTCGGCATGCGCCGCACCGAAGTGCTGTGCAGCGCTTGCGGCGCCCACCTGGGCCATGTCTTCCCCGATGGCCCGCGTCCCACCGGCCTGCGCTATTGCATCAACTCGGTTTCACTCAGGCTGGAACGCAAGTAAACTCGGCATCCGCGACTCAAGACAAGGAACCCACCCCATGCTTTACATGATTCACGGCGAAGATGCGCCCGGCACGCTGGACCAGCGCCTGGCCGCCCGTCCCGCCCATCTGGAACGCCTGCAGGCCCTGCTGGCCGCCGGCCGACTGATTCTGGCCGGCCCCTGTCCGGCCATCGACAGTCCGGACCCCGGCCCGGCGGGATTCTCCGGCAGCCTGATCGTCGCGGAATTCGCCTCCCTCGAAGCAGCCCGCGCCTGGGCGGATGCCGATCCCTACGTCGCCGCCGGCGTCTATGCGCGAGTTACCGTCAAACCTTTCAAGAAGGTATTGCCGGTATGAGCAGCGCCGCTGCTTACCTGCGGGAACGGCTGGCGCAACTCGCCCCCCAGCATCTCGACATCAAGGACGACAGCGCCCGCCACGCCGGCCATGCCGGCGCCAAAGCGGGCGGTCATTATGTGGTCAGCATTGTTGCGGCGCGCTTCGCCGGACTGGGGGTCAGAGAGCGCCATCGCCTGGTGTATGATGCCACCGGCGATCTAGTGCAGAATGGTATCCATGCCCTGAGCATCACCGCCAGGACACCCGAAGAGATGCAAACCTGAACACCAACCCCTCCATCAAACTCAGGAAAATCATGAAACGCGCCCTACTTACCGCCTCCTTGTTTGCCTTTAGCGCAGCGTTTGCTGCCACCTCCTTTGCCCAGACCGCCGCCAAGGAAGCCACGGCCGGCGTCGCCCGGCCGGTCGCCACGGTCAATGGCAAAGCCATTCCCGTCAGCCGCGCCGACCTGCTGCTCGCCGGCCAGATCGCGCAAGGCCAGGCCAACACGCCAGAGCTGCAAGCGGCGGTACGCGAAGAACTGGTGCGCCGCGAAATACTCTCGCAAGAAGCCGTCAAGAAAGGCGTGGGGAAAAAAGTCGAGGTGCAAAATCAGCTTGAACTCGCCCGCCAGGGCGTGCTGATCGGCGCCTATCTCAACGACTTCGCCGCCGCCCTCAAGTTTTCCGACGCGGATGTGAAAAAGGAATACGAAACCATTCGCGCCACGCTCGGCGAAAAGGAATACAAGGCCCGCCACATTCTGGTCGACAGCGAAGACGAAGCCAAAGACCTCATCGCCAAACTGAAAAAGGGCGAACGTTTCGACGATCTGGCCAAGGTTTCCAAAGACCCCGGATCCAAGGAACGTGGCGGCGACCTCGGCTGGGCCAACCAGGCGACGTATGTGCCGGCCTTCTCGGCTGCGCTGGTGAAACTCGAAAAGGGCAAGTACACCCAGGCCCCGGTGCAGAGCAATTTTGGCTGGCATGTCATTCAGTTGGACGACACGCGCGAACTGAATGCGCCCGCGTTTGACGAAGTCAAGCCGCAGGTCATCCAGGGCATGCGCCAGCGCGCCGTCGAGAAGCACATCCTCGATCTGCGCGGCAAGGCCAAAGTCGAATAAATCAAAAGTCGGCGCTAGCGGGACGGCGCTGTTGATCCAAACGGGGGCCCTGGTCGTCCAGGGCTCCCGTTTTGCATTCCACGCCCATGAATCTTCGCGTCTCCCCCTACCTGCTGCTCACCCTCGCCAACCTGTTCTGGGCCGGCAACTGGATTGTCGGGCGCGGCATGCGCGACGCGGTGCCGCCCATCGCTCTGTCATTCTGGCGCTGGGTGATCGCGCTGGCCTGCCTGCTGCCGCTCGCCTGGCCGTATCTGCGGCGCGACCGCGCGTTGCTCCTGTCCGGCTGGCGCTGGCTGGTGCTGCTCGGCATCCTCGGCACCTGCCTGTACAACGCGCTGACCTACATCGGCCTGCAACAGACCGAAGCAGTGAATGGCCTGCTGCTCAACTCCTTCATTCCCATTGTCATCGTCACGCTGGCCTGGCTGTTTCAGGGCAAGCGCCTGCGGCACGTCGAGACGCTGGGGATCGCCATGTCCTTCAGCGGCGTGGTGGCCATCGTCGCGCGGGGCGACCTGGGCACGCTGCTCGCGCTGACCCTCAATCTCGGCGACATCTGGATCCTGTTTTCGGTCTTCGCCTGGGCTGTCTACACCCTGTTGTTGCCGCGCCGCCCGGCCGCGCACCCGCTGGCCTTTCTCTTCGCCATCGCCTTGATCGGCGTGCTCGCCACGCTGCCTTTCTATTTGCTCGAACACTTCACCATCCGCCAGATCGTCCCCTCGACTGGCGCCTGGGTGGCAATCACCTACGCCGGCATCTTCCCCGCCTTTCTCGGCTTCATCTTCTGGAACCGGGGCGTTGAGCAGGTCGGCGCGGCGCAGGCGGGGCTGTTCATCCACCTCATGCCCGCCTTCGGCATCGTGCTCGCCGCGGTGTTTCTCGGCGAACGGCTGATGAGCTTTCATTTCATCGGCATCGCGCTGATTTTCGGCGGCATCTTTCTCACGACGAGGAAAAGGCGGCCCGGATGATCGAAGCCTTCCGCGCCTGGCGACGACAGCGCGCCGCAGCCAAAATCGCCATCAGTGCGGAACAGTGGCAGGCCGCCGAATACGCCCTGCCCTTCCTTGACCGTCTCACTGACGACGAACGCCGGCGCCTGCGCGAACTCGCCCGCCAGTTCATCGCCACCAAGGAATGGGACGGCGCCCAAGGCCTGCAACTCACCGCCCTCCTGCAGATCTCCATCGCCCTGCAGGCCTGCCTGCCGATCCTCAACCTCGGCCTCGACTGGTATCGCGGCTGGGTGAGCATCATCATCTACCCCGGCGACTTTCTCATCCCGCGCCAGATGGTCGACGCGGACGGCATCGTCCATGAATATGACGACGCCGTGCTCGGCGAAGCCTGGGATGGCGGCCCGGTGCTGCTCTCGTGGTTCGACAACCTCAACGAGATCGGTAACGTCAGCATCGTCATCCACGAATTCGCCCACAAACTCGACATGAGCAATGGCGAGGTCGACGGCATGCCTGCTCTGCACGAAAACATGACGCGCGCCGCCTGGATCGCCGCATTCGCGCCCGCCTATGAAGATTTTTGCCGCCGTGTCGATGCGGGTGAAGAAACCACCCTCGACCCCTACGCCGCCGAACACCCCGGCGAATTCTTCGCCGTCAGCAGCGAAGTATTTTTCGAAGCGCCAGACCTGCTGCGCGATGCATATCCAGCGGTGTATGAACAGTTGCGCCTGTTCTACCGCCAGGACCCGCTAAAGCGTTAAAAGTCGGCGCTGGCGGTACGGCGCTTGATTGCCCATGACATATTGCATTTTGGCTTGAATGCTGCAATGCTTCGTCACTGATGCGCGCACTGACTCCCTGGAACAACCAACCATGGCCGCCTTGCTTCGAAACCACCCTCAGCAAGCCGCAACCCGGACACCGGGCCGTGCCGGAGGACGCCTGGATATGGACAGAACAACAACTCCATATCTGGAAACAAATAGCCATATATCGGTGGATGTTGCCAGATATGGCAGTTTTCCAGTGGTGTCTAAATTACGTTAGCCGTTTGACATGCTCCGCCCCCGCTTGCCTTACCAACCCTGTCTGTCTGAATCAATCGTCTATTGAATCTGGGAGGGACTCACTGTGGAAGAAACTACATTCTTCGAATACGAGGGCGTTCGCATAACAAACACCCGATTCATTGTCGATGGTCAAACCTTCGCGATGAACAACATCACTTCGGTTAAGCCGTTGGAGCAAAAGCCCAATCGCATCCTTCCTGGCTTGCTCATATTCTTCGGCGTGCTGCCTGCGTTCAATGGAGCAACTGGCGGACTGTTTGTCGCATTGATTGGTGCGGTTTGGTGGGCTATGCAAAAGACTGTCTATCACGTCATGCTGCATACCGCAGGTGGCGAAACGAGCGCACTGAAAACCTTCCAGAAGGAATATCTTCAAAAGGTCGTTACCGCACTCAACAACGCCATTGTTCATCGTGGCTAGTGTGAAAACGGCTAACCCGTCGTTCCAGGGGACGCTGCGCGATGAAGCCGCGCACCGCCCCTGAACTTCAACGTTAGGCGCTATTGGCGTCGCCTTCTACGCCATGTTTTGGAGACATGCCATGAAAGTCACGCGGAAATCGTTTTTCGTAATTGTTAGTGCCGTAGCTCTCGTTTCAGCAGCATATGCTGGGCTAGGGGACAGCAAGAAGCCGGTTGAGTTCTTTTCAGGGCACACGCACCAAGGTAGTGAAACTGTCGGTGCCCCTGAGCATAGCGGCGGCTTGGACAGAAACGGCTGCCATAACAAATCCGTGCCTTATCACTGTCATTGAGGAGGAAAAACCATGAAACTAATTTTTGCGTCTCTGCTTTTTGCCGCAACCACATCAGTTGCTGTCGCGGCACCAGTTGCCTCCCCGTCGCGCACATCTTTATTGCAGTCGTTTATCTCATCTACGGCATCTGTTTTTCCGATGCCAGAATCAAAAGGCCGCACCGGAAGTAAGCGTATCGGTGGTTACAGCAGCAAAGGAAAAGGCAGTAGCTACGTTGGCGGCAGGAAATAACTTTGCGCCTAACACTGCGCTCCAAGGGACGCTGCGCGATAAAGCCGCGCAGCGCCCCTGAGCTTGAACGTTGGGCGTCACGGAATATGAAGCCCGGCGACCGGTAGGAGGAAGTACGATGGCATCGACCAATGAGTACGACAAGATCGCAAGTGACATTCGGCGACCGGGAACTGAGCAGGTCGGCGTGTTGGATGCCAGAGAGCTGATTCGACACGCCACGCTCGCGTCCTCCAGTCACAATACCCAGCCTTGGAAGTTCCGTATCCAGCCAGACTCGATCACCATCTTGCCCGACTTTTCACGACGTTGCCCGGCGGTCGATCCGGATGACAGTCACCTCTTCAAGAGCCTGGGCTGCGCAGCCGAGAATCTCGTTCATGCTGCTGCCGCGCAAGGTTTCTCGGCTGATGTGCGATTCGATCCCGGAGAGGACGGTGTTATCGTTGCTCTGAACCCTGATGCCTCCGCCCATGCGACAGATCTATATCGTGCAATAACCAAACGCCAATGCGTAAAAACTGCCTATGACGGTGCCGTACTCGTGGCGCCAGAGCTTGAGATGCTGGAGACAGCGGGTGAGAGGCAGAATGTCCGCATCATCATGTTGTTGTCGGCGGCACAGAAGGACAGGGTGATTGACTACGTCACTCAGGGAAATCTCGCCCAACTGACTGATCGAGACTTTCGTGACGAACTTGTTTCCTGGATTCGCTTCAATCCTGGTGAAGCAATACGCACGGGCGACGGCCTGTCCGGGCGCACCAGTGGTCAACCAGCATTGCCGACCTGGTTGGCAAAACGGGTCATCGGGCTGGTACTCACGCCGAAAGGGCAAGCCGAGACCGATGCCAAGAACATCAGAAGTTCCGCCGGCGTGGCGGTTTTCGTGTCGGCGAGCGACGGCAAGGCCGCATGGGTTGAGGCTGGACGCTCATACCAACGCTTCGCCCTGCAAGCGACCGTGCTGAATATCCGCACTGCCTTTATCAATCAGCCGATCGAAGTGCGTTCGCTGCGCCCGAAGTTCGAATCATGGTTGAGTCTCGATGGGGAACACGCACAACTCATGGTGCGCTTCGGCCATGGCGCCGCAGCACCCTTCAGCCTGCGCCGCCCGATTGACGACGTGATTGTTGTGAACTAGCCAGCAGGTCTACCAGACGATGCCTGTGCGAGTGACACCGAACCCTGCATTCAAGCGGGACGCGCCAAAGGAGTTGGAATCGCCATGTGGCTGAAAGTTGTCCTGCTCGTCGTTGTCGCGCTGCTGGTCGTCGTCGCTGGCGCCATCGCCTACGGTTCATCTCGTTGGGAAGCCGGCACCAACGAGTTACGTGCCAAGCTGGAGGCAGCACGCCTCCCAATCAGGCCAGTAACGTATGACGCGCGCGAGATCGAGAACCTTCCCCCGCCGGTACGTCGATACTTTCGCGCGGTGCTGAAGGATGGTCAACCCATTGTCTCCGTGGCACGGCTCACGCACGAAGGGCAGTTCAACATGGGAGAGACGCAGGCAAAGTGGAGCCGGTTCACATCCTCCCAAGTAGCCGTAACGCGTCGCCCTGGCTTCGACTGGGACGGGCGCATCATCATGGTGCCGGGCTTGAATGTGTTCGTACACGATGCCTATGTTGCAGGCGAGGGTATCTTGCATGTGGAATTGTTCGGTCTAGTGACCATTGCCGACATACGCGGAACGCCCGAGGCGGCGCAGGGCGAGCTGATGCGCTTTCTGGCAGAAGCAGCCTGGTATCCGACGGCACTGCTGCCAAGTCAGGGAATCCGCTGGGAGGCGATTGACGACGCATCGGCGAAAGCGACACTTACGGATGGTGCAACCACTGCTTCGCTCGTCTTCCGCTTCGATGCTGAAGGGCTCATCAGCGGTGTGTGGGCTCCCGCGCGCCACCGCACTGTGAATGGCGTACTGGTTGCCACGCCTTGGCAAGGCCGGTTCTGGCGCTATGAAGTCCGAGACGGAATGCGCATACCGCTGGAGGGTGAAGTGGCGTGGGAATTGCCGGATGGTCTGTGGCCATACTGGCGTGGACACGCTAC
>JAUSBB010000206.1 GCA_030652245.1 Rhodocyclaceae bacterium
TGGTGCACCGCCGATATCGGCTGGGTCACCGGCCATACCTATATCGCCTACGGCCCGCTGGCTTGCGGCGGCACCGAAATCGTTTTCGAAGGCGTGCCGACTTATCCCGACGCCGGCCGCTTCTGGCGCATGATCCAGGACCACAAGGCGACGATCTTCTATACCGCGCCGACGGCGATCCGCTCGCTGATCAAGGCCAGCGAGGGCACGCCCGCCACCCATCCGCGCAACTACGACCTCAAGTCGCTGCGCATCCTCGGCTCGGTCGGCGAACCGATCAACCCCGAGGCCTGGATGTGGTACTACGACAACGTCGGCGGCAGCCGTTGCCCGGTCGTCGATACCTTCTGGCAGACGGAGACCGGCGGCCACATGATCACGCCGCTGCCGGGCGTCACGCCGCTGGTGCCGGGTTCGTGCACGCTGCCCTTCCCGGGCATCCAGGCCGCCATTGTCGATGAGACCGGCCACGACGTGGCCTGGGGCAGCGGCGGCTTCCTGGTCGTCAAGAAGCCCTGGCCGTCGATGATCCGCACCATCTACGGCGATCCCGGCCGCTTCAAGTCGTCTTACTTCCCGGCCGATTTCGGCGGCAAGCTCTACCTCGCCGGCGACGGCGCCATCCGTGACGCCAAGACCGGCTACTTCACCAGCATGGGCCGCATCGACGACGTGCTGAACGTCTCCGGCCACCGCATGGGCACGATGGAAATCGAATCCGCGCTGGTTTCCAACCCGCTGGTGGCCGAGGCCGCCGTGGTGGGCCGTCCCGACGACGTGACCGGCGAGGCGATCTGCGCCTTCGTCGTGCTCAAGCAGTCGCGGCCCAGCGGCGAGGAAGCCAAGAAAATCGCCAACGATCTGCGCAACTGGGTTGCCAAGGAAATCGGCCCGATCGCCAAGCCGCGTGATATCCGCTTCGGCGAGAACCTGCCGAAGACGCGTTCCGGCAAGATCATGCGCCGCCTGCTGCGCGCGCTAGCCAAGGGCGAGGAAATTACGCAGGATGTGTCCACTCTAGAGAATCCCGCGATTCTGGATCAGCTCAAACAGGGCATCTAGCCAGAACCTGGACCGGAGGAGAAGAACAACGGGCGCCCGCCACAAGCCGGCGCCCGTTGCATTTGGAAAGTCGGCGCTGGCAGGACGGCGCGCGTGCGTGGCGGATACGGAAGTGTCATGCTAAGCTGCGGTTGTCACGATAATGTCGGGTGAATTCATCATGCACAGTCAACGCTGGATGACGATGTTGCCGCTACTGGCTGCCTTGTGCGGCGGCAACGCCTGGGCAGCCGGACACGACGAAGGCGCGGCGTTTAGCGTGCGCGGCTTTGGCACCCTGGGCGTGGCGCGCTCATCTTCCGACCAGGCCGAATTCGCGCGTGATTTCTCCCAGCCCGGTGGCATCAAGGGCGGCCAGTGGTCGGGACGCATCGACAGCCTGCTCGGCGTGCAGGCCAACTGGCGGGCCACGCCGGAGCTTGAGCTCGTCGGCCAGCTCGTCAGCCGCTATCGCTATGACGAGAGCCGGGTTCCGCAAGTGGAGTGGGCCTTTGCCAAATGGGAGCCGGATGCCCGGGCCGCCCTGCGCGCCGGGCGCATCGGCGCTGATTTCATGATGCTGGCCGATTCAAGGCTGGTGGGCTATTCCTCTCTGACGGTGCGCCCCTCGACCGATTTTTTCGGCCCGCTGTTTTTTTCCCATTTCGATGGCGCCGATGTCAGCCTGACCTGGCCGCTGGGCGGCGGGCTGCTGCGCGGCAAGTTGTTTGCCGGCACGACGAGCGAAAAAACCGCCATGGCCGGGGGTATCTGGGATACCAGCGGTGTGCCGGTGCACGGGCTGGTGTTCGATTATCTGGACGGTCCCTGGCAGTGGCGCGCCAGCACGGCATCGGTCAAGTTTTCGCACGACATCGAAATTGCTCGGCTGCTTGCCATCGAACTGCGTGATTTTGGCGCTACCGCCGCCGCCGATGCTCTGACCATCGCCGGCACCACGACCCGCTACCACTCGCTGGGCGTGGTGTATGACGCCGGGCCATTGCAGGTGCAGGCCATGCTCAACGCTATCCGTCATGAAGCGGGCTATTTGAATCATTCGCGCGCCGGTTACCTGCTGGCGGGTTACCGGCTTGGCACGGTGACGCCGTATGCCGGCGTGTCGTGGTGGAAAAGTTCGCGCAAATCCCTATCAACCGGTCTGCCCGATATTCCTTTTGCCGTGCTGAATCAGACGTTCGACTTTGCCTTGTCTACGTCAGTGGCCGACCAGACGACCTACACGCTGGGGGCGCGCTGGGATGTGCGGAGCAATATCGCGCTCAAGCTGCAGTGGGATGCCGTTCGCGGCAGCGCGGCCTCGGTACTTCCCTTCATCCGCGTTCAGCCTGGCTGGAACGGGCGCACCGATGTCATTTCGGCGGTTGTCGATTTTATTTTCTGAAGCCATGGCTCTGCGTAGCCCGCTCCTGTTTCTGAGCCTGCTGCTGATGGCGTCGCTCGCGGCGGCCGAGCTGGTGGTGGTCGCCAATCCCCGGAGCGGCATCGAACGGCTGACGCAGGAAGATGTCACCAACATCTATCTGGGGCGTTACCGCCACCTGGCCTCCGGTCTCACCGCGGAACCCGTCGACCTGGCGGGCGATGCCGCTTTGAAGGTGCGCTTTTATCGCGCGCTGGTGGGCAAGAATCTGGCCGAGATCAACGCGTACTGGGCGCGGCTGGTGTTTTCCGGCAGGACGCGCCCCCCGCATGTTGCCGAAAATGTGGAAGCCGCCTTGCATTATGTGGCTGCCCACCCCGGCGCACTGGCCTATGTCGACCGCGCCCAGGCTGACAAGCGGGTGCGGATTGTTTTTGAACTGGGCGAATAGTCGACCATGCGCGGCAATGTGCACTGGTGGCATGGCATTCTCGCCCGCAGCCTGATGGCGGTGGTGGGCATCGCCCTGCTGATGGGCGGCGTGTCGAGCCTGCTGGTGAACCGGGTGGTCGGCGAGCGCGCGTACGAGCAGTCGGTGGTCAAACTGGGCGAGCTGCTCGATACCGTCGAGAGTACCGTCAGCATTGCCGCTTTCGTCGGCGACGAACAACTGGCAAAAGAAGTCGCACAAGGCTTGATGCGCAACAGTGAGCTGTTGCGGGTAACGATACGCAGCAACGAGCGCGAACTGGCGCTTGCCGAACGCGCGCCGCTGCGTGTCGGCGATGGCAATCGCGCCGTCAAGCGTCTGCTGTATTCCCCTTTCAAAGCGGACGAGGTCATCGGTGAAATCCGGCTCGATGCCGATCAAGCCAGCATCGACGCCCTGGTGGCGAAAGATGCGCGGTTCACCGGCTGGCTCCTGGTCATTCAACTGGCCCTCGTCATAGCCGCGGCCGCGGCGGCGATGCTGTTTCTGGTGGTGCGGCCGATCAAGGCGACCTCCGACCGCCTGCACCGCCTCGATGCCGCCAGCGGCGAACGTCTCGCCGTGCCGGAAAGTCACGCGAAGAGCGAACTGGGCCGGCTGGTCGGCGACATCAACAACCTCACCGCGCGCCTGGTCGCGACCATCGGCATCGAGAGCGACCTGCTGCGCCAGCAGGTCATTGACCAGCGCAAATATCAGGACCTGTTCGACAAGGCGGCCGCCGGCATCTTCGTCGCCGACCGTGACGGTCGACTCGAATCGTTCAACCGCACCTTTGCCGCGCTGACCTGGCTGCAGCGTCGCAAGGAAACCACGGGCCGCTGGCTTGCCGATGCCGGCTGGCAAGAGCCGGCGCGTCTGCTGGCCCTGTTGCGCGACACGCTGGCCGACCCGGCCGGCAAGGCCACGCGGGCCGATGACTTCCTGCTGGTCGGCCGGCGCGGCGACGAGCGCTGGCTGCACGTGGCGGTGACCCCGCTGGGCGATGGCAGCGTGCAGGGCACGCTCACCGATGTGACCGAGCGCCGCAACGAGGAAATCTCCGCCCGCCGGCTGGCCACCACCGATGCCCTGACCGGTTTCGCCAATCGCGCCGGACTGCAACACGCCCTCGCCGAGATCACGCCGTACACGCCCCCGTTCGCCCTGGTGATGCTCGATCTCGATGGCTTCAAACGCATCAATGACGCGATGGGCTTCGCGGTGGGCGACCAGTTGCTGATGCTGGTGGCGGGGCGCATCCGCAAGGTGCTGGATGCCCGGGACCAGGTGGCGCGCGTCGGCGGCGACGAATTCGCGCTGGCGCTCGCCGGCGAGCAGTCGCGCGTGGCGCTCGACGCGCGCGTCGGCCAACTGCTGCGCGTGCTGGCGCAGCCGTATGACGTGAGCGTGGCGGGCAAGCACGACCAGATCGACATCGCCGCCAGCGCCGGCATCGCCTTTTTCCCCGCCGATGGCCACGACCTGCAGGAGCTGCTGCGCAGCGCCGAGCTGGCGCTCAACAGCGTGCAGGCGGCCGGCGGCCGCAGTTTCGGCTACTTCGAGCCCGCCCAGCAACTGGCGGTCGAGCATCGGCGGCGCATCGAAGACGACCTGCGTCATGCGCTGGACGCCGGCGAACTGCATCTGGTTTTTCAGCCGCTTATTGATCTGAGCAATGGCCGGCTGGCGGGCGCCGAAGCGCTGTTGCGCTGGTCGCACCCGGTGCGCGGCGCGGTTCCCCCCGATGTGTTTATCCCGCTGGCCGAGGAAATCGGCCTGATCAACGAGATCGGCCTGATGGTGCTGCGCGAGACCTGTCGGCACGTGGCCACCTGGCGCAATGCGGGCCTCGACATCCATGTCTCGGTGAATGTCTCGGTGCGGCAGATTCCCGACGGCCTGCCGCCCGGGGCGGTCGCCGGCCTGCTCGAACAATATGGCCTGCCCAGCGACGCCATCGCCCTCGAAATCACCGAAGGGGTGCTGATGCACAACGTCGCCGCCGCCCAGACCTGGATCGAGCAACTGCGGGCGGACGGCATCCGCATCTATCTGGACGATTTCGGCACCGGCTATTCGTCATTGTCCTATCTCAAGCGCTTTGCGCTGGACACGGTAAAGATCGACAAGTCGTTCATCCGCGACATGAGCGCGGACAACAGCGACCGCGCGCTCGTCGATGCCATCGTCACAATGGCCGGCAGCCTCGGTCTCCGCGTCATCGCCGAGGGCGTGGAAAACACGGCGCAGCTCGACATCCTGCGGCAGATCGGTTGCGGCTACGGCCAGGGGTACCTGTTCTCGCGGCCGGTGAAGGGCGAAGACTTCGCCCAGGTCGCCGCGCACATCAACACCGCACTGGTCGCGGGTTGGCAGAACTGAATAAACACCCGCCCCCCTTCGCCCCCCTCGCGGGGGGTTCGATACGGTTCGCTTCGCTCGTATGTCACAGGGCGCTCCGTTTTGGTGTTGGAGCGGGTTGCGGCTTCGCCGCGTGCCGCGTTTGCTTGGGGCGGCCCGGCGCAAACGCTGTATTTCATGTTAACAATGGCCCCGGTTACATCCCCTGATAAATCGGCCCTTCGCCGCCTTGCGGCGTTACCCAGTCGATGTTCTGACCGGGGTCCTTGATGTCGCAGGTTTTGCAGTGCACGCAGTTCTGCGCGTTGATCACGAGGCGCGGCGTGTCGTTCTCCCTGACGATTTCATAGACGCCGGCGGGGCAATAACGCTGCTCGGGGGCGTCATAAAGCGCCAAGTTGAGGCTGATCGGTACGGCGGGGTCTTTCAGCCGCAGGTGGCAGGGCTGGTCTTCTGCGTGGTTGGTGTTCGACAGAAATACCGAGGACAGCCGATCGAAGGTGAGCACGCCGTCGGGCTTGGGATAGTCGATGGCCGGGCACTGCGCGGCGGGTTTGAGCTTGCCGTGGTCGGCGGCAAGTCCCAGCGTCCACGGCGCCTTGCCGCGAAAAACCTGCTGATCGATGCCGAACAGCAGCGAGCCGAGCATCAGGCCACGGCTCATCAGCGGCTTGAAATTGCGCGCCTGGTGCAGTTCGTCGAAAAGCCAGGACTGGCGGAACATTTCGGGGTAGGCGGTCAGTTCATCGCCGGCCCGGCCTGCCGCCAGCGCCGCCACGGCGGCTTCCGCCGCCAGCATGCCCGACTTGATGGCGGCGTGCGAACCCTTGATGCGCGAGGCGACGAGAAAGCCGGCATCGTCGCCGATCAGCGCGCCACCGGGAAAGATCAGCCTGGGCAGGGCCTGCAGGCCGCCGGAAGTCATCGCCCGCGCGCCGTAGGCCAGGCGCGTGCCGCTGGTCAGCATCGGGCGGATGGCGGGATGGGTCTTCAGCCGCTGCATTTCCTCGAAGGGCGACAGATGGGGATTGCTGTAGCCGAGGCCGACGACGAGACCGATGGCGACCAAATTCGGCTGCGTGGCGTTGCCATAGTGATAGCAGAAGCCGCCGCCATAAGTATCGTTGGTCAGCGGCCAGCCGGCGCTGTGCACCACCAGGCCATTGTCATGTTGCGCGGCCGGCACCTGCCAGAGTTCCTTGATGCCGATGCCATAGACCTGCGGGGCCGCGCCGGCGCGCAGGTTGAAG
>JAUSBB010000213.1 GCA_030652245.1 Rhodocyclaceae bacterium
GACGCCCCAGCATCTTCATACCGTCCAGCCAGGCTGGCTGGGAGATATACTGCTTCTTGATGGAGAGATAGAGATCAATCCCGGCCAGCATGTTTATTTGCTTGAGTATGTGTTCAATCTCTTCGCCGAGTTCGACGTAGCCAATCAGGCGTTTCCCTTCATACCAGGGAAAAACAACTCTCAATGTGAAGGTGCCCAATGGTCCAAGCTCCAAACCGGCGGCAGGTTTGCCGGTTGCTTCCGCCTGCATGGCGGTGAAACGGTTGATCGTGTCGCCAAAACGATCTGGCTGGTGAACCCGGAGAAAGTTGTCCCTTTTCGGGGCATGGAAGTAGAAGTGTGTGATGCCGTACTCTTGGCGTAGCTTCTGGAAGATAGGGAGGCTTTGTTGCAACAGGGCATTCCTGTCTTTTGCCAGCATGGCATGGCGCAAGCCTGCATCCAGAACAATGAATTCCAGGGCTGTTGAGAGTTTGTCTGTGTCGGTTTTAACCGCGGTCGCATAAATTTTCTGGGCCGAGATAAAGCTGCCGTCCACCAGCTCTTTTGTGAAATCTTCTTCTTGCTGGAATAAGCTAAAAGTGAAGGCTGCCACAAGCATAGCTAGAGAGAGTGCCAGAGGAGCCAGAATGGAAAATCTGAGGCTAATGGCCGAGACAGAACTCTTCTGTGGGTATTGCATATCACCCTTCATTTATTTTGGATTCATATGCGAACTGAATCGCGCCGAGTTTTCTGCGACCGAGGCCGAGTATTTTAGTAGTGAATCGCCCCGTCTCTCATAGATACATTTTCATGTCTGGTTGCGGTTGCAGACCTGCCAGGACCTTGTCGTCATCCTAAGGTCTGCTTCGGGCAGATAATCGGGCCAATATTTGGCAGGGACGGGCGGCGGCTTCCTGATCAGTTAGCGGATGTTGAAGTTGCCCGAAAATTAGATGCCGCCATGCCCGTTTCTGGCCGAGTAGCGACATGAAGCGCGCTGCAGAGGTTCGCGCGCCGCTTCAAATCCAGCGGCTGAGCAATTTCCAGTCGAGTGCTGTCTCGACGGCATCGGCCAGGCGGTCGATGTCGGCCTCGCGGCGGGCGGCGAAGTCGACGGGGGCGATGTCCTTCGCGCCGGCCCAGGCGAGCAGGGCGGCGAGCGCCTGCGGATGATCGAACAGGCCGTGGCAGTAGCTGCCGATGATCTGGTCGTCCGCGGACAGCGCGCCCTCGGCGCGGCCGTCGTCGAGGCGCACGGCGGGGCGGGCCAGCGCGGGGCCACGGGTGACGCCCATGTGGATTTCGTAACCGGCCATGGCCGGCGATCCGTCGAGCGCCAGGCGGCCCGTGACGTTGCGCAGTTGCTTTTCGGGTTCGAGCGTGGTTTCGCAGTCGAGGAAGCCGAGGCCCGCGACGGTCGTTGCGGCACTCTCGATCCCCGCTGGGTCGTGCAGGCGGCGGCCGAGCATCTGGTAGCCGCCGCACAGGCCGGCCAGTTTGCCGCCGTAGCGCAGGTGGCGCTTGAGATAGGGTTCCCAGCCGCCGTCGTTCTGCTGGCGCAGCCAGGCGAGGTCGGCGGCGACGCTCTTCGAGCCGGGCAGCACGACGAGATCGGCGGGCGGCGGCAGCTGGCCCGGCCCGATCCAGCGGAAGTCGACCTCGGGGTGCAGGCGCAGCGGGTCAAGGTCGTTGGCGTTGGAAATGCGCGGGAAGACCGGGGCGATCACGGTGAGTTTGGTTTCACCGGCGCGTTCCATGTGGTGTTCGAGCGCATCTTCGGCGTCGAGGAAGAGGCCATGCAGGTAGGGCAGGGTGCCGAGCACCGGCTTGCCGGTGTGCTTGGCCAGCCAGTCGAGGCCGGGCTGCAGGAGGCCGATGTCGCCGCGAAAGCGGTTGATGACCAGCCCTTGCGTGCGGGCGCGCTCGGTGGGCGACAGCAGGTCGAGCGTGCCGGCAAGATGGGCGAGCACGCCGCCACGGTCGATGTCGCCGACGAGGATCACCGGGATGTCCACTGCCTCGGCGAAGCCCATGTTGGCGATGTCCCGGTCCCGCAGATTGACCTCGGCCGGGCTGCCGGCGCCTTCGACCAGCACGCAGTCGAACTCGGCGGTGAGCCGCGCCCACGATTCGAGCACGGCGGCCATCGCGGTGGTCTTGTAGTCGTGATAGGCGCGGGCATCCAGGTCGGCAATGGCGTGGCCGTGGATGATGATCTGTGCGCGGCGGTCGGTATTGGGCTTGAGCAGCACCGGGTTGAAGTCGATGCGCGGCGGCAACCCGGCCGCTTGCGCCTGCAGCGCCTGGGCGCGGCCGATCTCGCCGCCGTCGATGGTGACCGCCGAGTTGAGCGCCATGTTCTGCGGTTTGAAAGGTGCGACCCTGAGGCCACGACGGTGCAGGATGCGGCACAGCGCCGCGACCAGCGTGCTCTTGCCGGCGTCGGAGGTGCAGCCTTGTATCATCAATGCCTTCATCCGCGAATTCTTGCATGTCCATCATTGCTTTCACCGCCCTTGCCGGCATTGTTCTTGATCGCCTGCTCGGCGAGCCACGCCGCTGGCATCCGCTGGTCGGTTTCGGCCGGCTCGCGGACTGGGCGGAGCAGATGTTGCGTGGCGGTGCGCCGGGGCATCCCGTCGGCAACCGGCTGCGCGGGGCGGTCGCCTGGATGGCGATCGTGCTGCCGTTCGTCGCGCTGGCGGCATGGTTCGCCCATCCCGTGCTCGACGCGCTGCTGCTCTGGCTCGCGCTCGGCGGCAAGAGCCTCGGCGAGCACGCGCGGGCGGTGGCCGTGCCGCTTGCGGCGGGCGATCTGGCCATGGCGCGCGCGCAAGTTGGCCGCATCGTTTCACGCGACACGACGCAGCTCGACGAGGCCGCCGTGGCGACGGCCGCCGTGGAGTCGGTGCTGGAAAACGGCAACGATGCCGTATGCGGTGCGTTGTTCTGGTTCTTCATCCTCGGCGGCGCGGGCGCCGTGCTCTACCGGCTCGCCAACACGCTCGACGCGATGTGGGGTTACAAGGATGCGCGGCGCATCCATTTCGGCTGGGCGGCGGCG
>JAUSBB010000081.1 GCA_030652245.1 Rhodocyclaceae bacterium
GGAATGGCCCCGTAGGCAAGATCGATCTGACCTTCCTTGGCCGCCACACCCGCTTTGAGAACTATGCCGGCGGCGGAATCGGCGGCGCGGACTACTGAGCCGCCGCGCCTGGCAGAGGTTTACAGCACCTCTGCCGCCTGATCCGCCAGCCGCGAACGTTCGCCGCGCATCAGCGTGACATGGCCGCCATGCGGCCCGCCCTTCATCCGGTCCACCACGTAAGTCAGACCTGAACTGCCTTCAGTCAGGTACGGCGTATCGATCTGCGAGATGTTGCCGAGGCAGATCACCTTGGTGCCGGGACCGGCGCGGGTGATCAGGGTTTTCATCTGCTTCGGGGTGAGGTTTTGCGCCTCGTCGATGATGAGGAATTTGTTCAGGAAGGTGCGGCCGCGCATGAAGTTGAGCGACTTGATCTTGATGCGGCTCTTGATCAGGTCCATGGTCGCGGCGCGCCCCCAGTCGCCGGAATAGCTTCCGCCGGTCTTGTCGCCTTCTTCGGCGGGTTTGTTGAGCACTTCGAGGTTGTCCTCCAGCGCGCCCATCCACGGCGTCATCTTTTCTTCCTCGGTGCCGGGCAGGAAGCCGATGTCTTCGCCCACTGGCACGGTGACGCGGGTGATGATGATTTCGGCAAAGCGTTTTTGTTCCAGAGTCTGGGTCAGCGCGCTGGCCAGCGTCAGCAGCGTCTTGCCGGTGCCGGCCTGGCCGAGCAGCGTGACGAAGTCGATCTCGGGATCCATCAGCAGGTTCAAGGCGAAATTCTGCTCGCGGTTGCGTGCCGTGATGCCCCATACCGCATGCTTGGCATGGCTGTAATCGGTGAGCGTCTCGAGCTCTGCCGTCTTGCCGGTGCCGACTTTCACCCAGGCCTGCAACGGCTGCGGACCGTCCTGCCAGACGAATTCATTGACCAGCAGATCGGGGCAGAGCGGGCCCTTGATGCGGTAGTAGGTTTTGCCGTCCTTCTTCCAGGATTCCAGGCCCTTGCCATGCGTGTCCCAGAAATCCTCCGGCAGTGCCAGGCTGCCGGTATAGAGGAGGTCGGTGTCCTCCAGTACCTTGTCGTTGAAGTAATCCTGCGCATCGAGGCCCAGCGCGCGGGCCTTGATGCGCATGTTGATGTCCTTGGTGACGAGGATCACCGGCCGCCGCGGCTGTTTTTCATGAAGATGCATCGTCACGGCGATGATCTGGTTGTCGGCGCGCGAAGTTGGCAGCGCCACGGGCAGCACGCTGTTGATTGCCTCGGTTTGCAATAGCAGTCGTCCGCTCGCCAGGCCACGCGACGGGCCGGCCAATTCAATGCCCGAGGCGATGCAGGCCTCGCAACTGCTGACGATCTCGTCGAGCAGACGGCTGGTCTGGCGGGCGTTACGCGCCACTTCCGACATGCCTTTTTTGTTGGCGTCGAGTTCTTCGAGCGTCATCATCGGCACGTAGATGTCGTGTTCCTCGAAGCGGAACAGCGAGAGCGGATCGTGCATCAGCACGTTGGTGTCGAGCACAAACAGCTTGGTGGGTTTGCTTGGCTTGGTGGTCCGTTTGGCGTTCAGGACGTTTGGCGGGGTGGGGGGCTACAACGCCTGCAAAGCGGCCAGCACCTCGGCCGCATGGCCGTCGGCCTTGACACCGCGCCACTCGCGGGCCAGCCGGCCGTTCTTGTCGATGAGGAAGGTGCTGCGTTCGATGCCCTTGACCTGTTTGCCATACATGTTCTTGAGCTTGATGACATCGAACAGGATGCAGGCGGTTTCATCCGCGTCGCACAACAGTTCGAAGGGCAGCCCCAGCATGCGCTTGAAGCTTTCATGCGACTTGATGCTGTCGCGCGACACGCCCCAGACGCTGCCGCCCGCCTTGACGAATTCGGCATGGAGGTCGCGAAACTGCTGCGCCTCGGTGGTGCAGCCGGGCGTGCTGTCCTTGGGATAGAAATAAATCACCAGCGGCCGGCCGCGCTGCGCCGTGAGGTGGAAGGTCTGGCCGGCGGTGGCGGGCAGGGAAAAATCGGGCACTTCCAAGCCCAGGATGGATGGATTGTTCATATTGATCATCTCCAGTCGGATAAAAACTCGTCGCCCTGCAACAACAAAGTGCCGCTACGTCCCGGCACGCTGCCGGTCACAATCTCATGCCGAGGCAGTTTATCGACATCGAGGCCGCCGGCCAGGGTTTGAATGGAAGTGAGTTCGTAACCCTGTTCGCGCCAGCCGGTCAGCAGCTCCTCGATCAGTTCGACCTGCAAGGTTGCGCCGGGTTCGGCACGCAGGCTGAAAACATGGCCGGGAGCTGGCTTGGCGGTGAGCGCCAGCAACTGGTCGCGTCTGCTGCCGTTGGCAAGCTCGTCGAACGTGGGCAGGGTGGTGGGAATTTGCGGACAGCGGACGATCTCGCCATGCCACACCGGCACAAAGGGGTGCCGGCCGCGCGTGTCGCTGGCATAGGCGAAATTGCAGCGCTGCGTCAGGCGCAGTGCATGCGGGTTCGAGCGCCAGCCGGGGGCGGCATGCAATCTGGGTGGCGTGGCGAAGACCGCTTCGAAGGCGGTAATGGCTTGCTGGAGCTGGTCCGTGCTCCAGGCGACATCGGCCTTGGCGATGCGCTTCACCCATTGGCGGGCATTCCAGCCATGCACGCCGACCTCGAAACCGTCATCGCGCACCTGGCGCAAAATATCGGCGCGGCGCCGGCCGAGCTGACGGCCGAGCCAGTCGGGGCCAAGGGTGAACACGAAACTGGCGCCGGCGCGGTGGCGGCGCAGCAGGTCGGTAAGCCGGGGCACGCCGAGGGCGGCACGGTCGGTGGGAACGTCGATCTTGAGGGCAATGCGCGGCACTGAATTCATGGCGCAGCGGGCGCTTCGATAATCAGCGCGGCGGCCACCACGCGGCCTTCGGCGATCAGGATATTGTAGGTGCGGCAGGCGGCTCGCGTGTCCATCACCTCGATGCCGCGGCCGGCCTCGATCAGCGGGCGCAGCAGGGCGGGTGAGGGAAAGCGCTGCCGGAGGCCGCTACCCAGCAGCAGGACATCGCAGCGCAATGTCGCCAGCGCGGCGAAGTGCGGGTCGGCGAGCGCGGCGAACGCTTCCGGCCCCCAGGTCTCGTCGAGGTGGTCGGGCATCAGCAGCAGGCTGCGGCGCAGTTCGCGGCCGTTGATGGAGACGTGGTGGTCGCCATAGCCGGTGACGGCATGGGTAGTGCTGAGTGAGGCGGCGTGGAGTTTCAAGGCTGGGGCGGGTAGCTGGTGTGAGAACAGTGTGCGGATTGGGTTAAGATTATAGCCCTTCACTTTTCTCGCCTTCGCGCCCCCGACTGCCATGCAACCCGTTCTCAAATCCAGCAAACTTGCCAGTGTGTGTTATGACATCCGTGGGCCGGTGCTGGCGCGCGCGCGCCAGATGGAAGAGGAGGGGCATCGCGTCATCAAGCTGAACATCGGCAATCCGGCGGCGTTCGGTTTCGAAGCGCCGGAGGAAATCGTCGTCGATGTGATCCGCAACCTGCGCGACGCTTCCGGCTATTCGGACTCCAAGGGGCTGTTCGCCCCGCGCAAGGCGGTGATGCATTACTGCCAGCAAAAGCGCATCGCCGGCGTTTCCATCGACGACATTTATCTCGGCAACGGCGTTTCCGAACTGATCGTCATGTCGATGCAGGCGCTGCTCAACAACGGCGACGAGGTGCTGGTGCCGATGCCCGACTATCCGTTGTGGACGGCGGCGGTCACGCTCTCCGGCGGCACGCCGCGGCACTATCTTTGCGACGAGGGCGCCGGCTGGTTGCCCGACATCGCCGACATCCGCGCCAAGATCACGCCGTCCACGCGCGCGATTGTCGTCATCAACCCGAACAACCCGACCGGGGCGCTCTACCCGGACGATCTGCTGAAGGAGATTGTCGAACTGGCGCGCCAGCACGAGCTGATCGTCCTGGCCGACGAGATCTACGACAAGGTGCTGTATGACGGTCGCACGCACACCTCGCTGGCCAGCCTGGCCGACGATGTGCTGTTCATCACCTTCAACGGCCTGTCGAAGAACTACCGCGCCTGTGGGTTTCGCGCCGGCTGGATGGTGGTCTCCGGCGAAAGACGGCATGCCGCGGACTACATCGAGGGGCTCGGCATCCTCGCCTCGATGCGGCTGTGCTCGAATGTGCCCGGCCAGTTCGCAATCCAGACCGCCCTGGGCGGCCATCAGAGCATTGACGATCTCGTTGCGCCGCACGGCCGCTTGGCGAAGCAGCGCGACCTGGCGTGGGAAATGTTGTCGGCGATCCCGGGCGTTTCCTGCGTCAGGCCGCAGGCGGCGCTGTATTGTTTTCCGCGCCTCGATCCGAAGCTGTATCCGATCAGCAACGACCAGCAGTTCATTCTCGAACTGCTCGAAGCCGAACGCGTGCTGCTGGTGCAAGGCAGCGGCTTCAACTGGCCGAGCCCCGATCACTTCCGCGTCGTTTTTCTGCCCAACGTCGATGACCTTACCGAGGCCATCGGGCGCATCGCCCGCTTCCTCGAACTGTATCGAAAGCGGCACGGCGCCTGATTTCTTTTTCCCCTTTCACCGAGTTTTTATGAAACCAATCAATGTTGGATTGCTGGGCATCGGCACGGTCGGTGGCGGCACGTTTACTGTTCTCACCCGCAACGCGGCGGAGATCGCCCGGCGCGCCGGGCGGCCGATTCAGATTAGCGTCGTCGCCGACAAGAACCTCGAACTGGCGCGGCAGGTTACCGGCGGCCGCTGCAAACTGACCGACGACGCCTTTGCGGTCGTCGCTGACCCCGAAGTCGATATCGTCGTCGAACTGATCGGCGGCTATGGAATCGCCAAGGACCTGGTGTTGAAGGCCATCGAAAACGGCAAGCATGTCGTTACCGCCAACAAGGCGCTCCTGGCCGTGCATGGCAACGAGATTTTCGCCGCCGCGCAGAAAAAGGGCGTGATGGTCGCCTTCGAGGCGGCCGTGGCCGGCGGCATTCCGATCATCAAGGCGCTGCGCGAGGGCCTGACCGCCAACCGCATTCAGTGGATCGCCGGCATCATCAACGGCACCACCAACTTCATTCTTTCCGAGATGCGCGACAAAGGGCTGGCTTTCGACGTCGTGCTC
>JAUSBB010000003.1 GCA_030652245.1 Rhodocyclaceae bacterium
TAGGTGGTCAGTTTTTCAGCCATTTCACTCACTCCATTCTTCAGCCAGCCGCTTTGCCATCTTGATGTCCTTCGCTTGCGTACTTTTATCACCGCCGCAAAGGAGGACGATGATCGTATCCCCTCGTTTCTGGAAGTAGACGCGATACCCGGGCCCGTGGTGAATGCGCAGCTCGCTAACCCCTTGTCCCACCGGCTCCACGTCGCCGAAGTGCCCAAAGGCCAAGCGGTCCAGGCGCGATGCCACTACGGCCAGCATCCGTTGATCCTTGATCCGCATGCGCCACTTCCTGAATGTCTCGGTTTGCTTTATCTCGATCATTGCAAGGGAAGTGTAGTTTATTGACTACTTTTTATCAAGGCCTCGTGTTTTCGAAATTTCCTGCGTTTAACTTCCCATTTCGACCTGATTCACCCCATTTCAGTCAAGAGATTATTGACTGGAATACATGCAATCTCCGCTTGCGTTTGCAGAACTCTTATATAAGATATTACTGCACCGCAACAATCACTCATCCAGGAGATGTCAAGGCCCTCAACCTGCCCGCTGGCGTGCAAGTCAACGCCCCGATTCACCCCCGTTTTGACGAAATCCTTACCAAGGATGCCCTTGAGCTCGTCGCCAGGTTGCACCGCGCCTTCGAGCCGCGCCGCCAGCAGTTGCTTGCGGCCAGAATTGCCCGCCAGGCCCGCATCGACGCCGGCGAGATGCCCGATTTCCTGCCCGAAACGGCGCACATCCGCGCTGGCGACTGGAAGGTCGCGCCGCTGCCCAAGGCTCTGGAATGCCGCCGCGTGGAGATCACCGGCCCGGTCGAACGCAAGATGATCATCAACGCCTTCAACTCGGGCGCCGACTCCTACATGGCCGACTTCGAGGATTCCAACAGCCCGAACTGGTACAACCAGATACAGGGCCAGGTAAATCTGTATGACGCCATCCGCCGCAAGATCAATTTCACCAACGAAGCCGGCAAGGTCTACAAACTCAACGACAAGATCGCCACCCTGCAGATCCGTCCGCGCGGCTGGCATCTGGACGAGAAGCACATCACGGTCGACGGCCAGCGCGTCTCCGGCGGCATCGTCGACTTCGCGCTGGTGTTCTTCCACAACGCCAAGGAGCAGGTGACGCGCGGCGCCGGTCCCTTCTTCTACCTGCCGAAGATGGAATCGCACCTCGAAGCGCGCCTGTGGAACGACATCTTCTGCCTGGCGCAGGATCACATCGGCCTGCCGCGCGGCACCATCAAGGCCACCGTGCTGGTCGAGACGATTCTCGCCACCTTCGAGCTGGAAGAAATCCTCTACGAACTACGCGTGCACAGCGCCGGCCTCAATGCCGGCCGCTGGGACTACATCTTTTCATGCATCAAGAAGTTCAAGAAGAACAAGAATTTCTGCCTCGCCAACCGCGGCGCGATCACCATGGAAGTCCCCTTCATGCGCAGCTACGCGCTGTCCCTGGTGAAGGCCTGCCACAAGCGCGGCGCGCCGGCCATCGGCGGCATGTCCGCGCTGATCCCGATCAAGGGCGACCCGGTAGCCAATGAGAAAGCTTTGGCCGGCATCCGCCACGACAAGACCCGCGACGCCAACGACGGCTACGACGGCGGCTGGGTCGCCCACCCCGGCCTCGTTTCCATCGCCATGGAAGAGTTCGTCAAGGTGCTCGGCGACAAGCCCAACCAATGGGAGAAGCAGCGCACCGACACCTACGGCCCCAAGGACTGGCTCGACTTTCAGCCCGAGCAGCCCATTACTGAATTGGGATTGCGCAACAACATCAACGTCGGTATCCACTACCTCGGCTCATGGCTCGCCGGCAACGGCTGCGTGCCGATCCACAACCTGATGGAAGACGCCGCCACTGCGGAAATCAGCCGCTCGCAGGTCTGGCAGTGGGTGGTTTCGCCCAAGGGCAAACTGGACGATGGCCGCAAGGTCACCGCCGAGATGGTGCGCGCCATGATCCCCGAGGAACTCGCCAAGGTAAAAGCCACCGTCACCGCGCAGGGCGAAAAAACCGCAACCTACGACCAGGCCGCCGGCATTTTCGAGAAGATGGCGCTGGCCGATGACTACCCCGAGTTTCTGACCTTGCCACTCTACGAAGCCATGGAGTAAAAGTCGGCGCTGGCGGGACGGCGGTTTATTCCGGTTACGACGACTGCCGCAGCTCGCGCAAGCTCGCCAACGCGGCATCGAAATCGAACCTCCCGATCTGCCTGGCGATCTCATCGCAGGGCGCGCCCAGGGTGGCGCGCAGCGCTGCAGCATGCTCATCGAACAGGGCAGTGGCGGCGGCATCGCTCTGGGCCAGCAGGCTGTCGAGTTCATCGAGGACTTGCCGCAGGGTTTGCGGATCGAGCGGCGCGACTTCTGCGTCTGCCGACGCTGCGACCGGCGGTGGCGGCAATGCGGCGGCCACGGCCAATAGCTCGTGGCTGACGGCGTCCATCGCCGCGCGGAGGGACGTGTCGGCGGGATCGGCTTGCGGATCGTCCTTGAGCATCTGCTGCAGCCGCGCCGCCTTTTCCGCCAGTCGCACCGCCCCCAGCGTGGCGCCCGTGCCTTTGAGCGTGTGCGCCAACCGCAGGGCGGTGACGGCATCATGCGCGGCCAGGCTGTCGACCAGCCGCGTCATGTCGTCGGCGTGCAACTGGACAAAGCGGTGCAGCAGCTCGACATATTTGTCGGCCCGGCCGTTCAGCATGGTCAACCCCTGCGCGACATCGAGGCCGGGCACGCCGGAAAGTTTCGCCAGGGTTGCTGTGGCTAATGCCCGGGAGGAAAAAGGGGCCTGGTTCGAATTAAGCGCCTCATTTAATTCGAGCCTGGCCCCTTTTTCTAAAGTCGGCGCTGGCGGGACGGCGTTGGCGGAGCCCGGTTGAGGAAGCCACTTAAGAAGTGCGGCGTAGAGTCGGCCGGGCTCGACCGGCTTGGCGACGAAATCGTTCATCCCCGCCGCTACGCAAAGACGCCGATCTTCATCAAAGGCATTCGCGGTCATCGCCAGGATGGGTTTCGTTGCCCAGCCCGGCAGGGCACGTATTGCGCGGCTGGCTTCCAGCCCATCCATGTGAGGCATCTGCACATCCATCAGGATGAGGTCATAGGGATGCGCTTCCGCCATCGCCAGCGCGATACGGCCATCTTCCGCCGTATCCACCGCGAGACCGACGCCATGCAGCAGTTCCAGCGCGACTTCGCGGTTGATGGGGTTGTCTTCGGCCAGCAAGAGCCGCGCGCCGCCGCACTGCCGGCGCAATTGCATTTCGGCGGTTTCGGCGGTCCCGGCAACGGCTGCGTCCGCCGCCGGCGCGGCGGGCATGATGCCGTGGCCGCGCTGCAGCCGGGCGGTGAACCAGAAGTTGCTGCCGGTCCCCGGCGTGCTGTCGACGCCGGCCGCGCCATCCATCAGCAGCGCCAGCCGCCGGGTAATGGCGAGCCCCAGGCCGGTGCCGCCGTATTGGCGCGTGGTGGATACGTCGGCCTGTTCGAAGGCCTGGAACAGGCTGCCCAGTTTTTCGGGCGCGATACCGATGCCGCTGTCCGCCACCTCGAAGCGCACTAGCAATTCGTCGCCAATCTCCTCCAGCAGCCTGGCGGCGAGGCGGATCGTGCCGTGTTCGGTGAACTTGACGGCGTTGGCGGCG
>JAUSBB010000010.1 GCA_030652245.1 Rhodocyclaceae bacterium
GGGTGAAGTGGGCGTGCCGGTCGTGTATGACTCGGTCGGCGGCGACACCTTCATGAAATCGCTCGACTGCCTGCGCCCGCTAGGCATGATGGTGACCTTCGGCCAATCGGCGGGGCCGGTGGCGCCGGTGGATACGCAGGAATTGTCGAAACGCGGCTCACTGTTCATGACGCGGCCGTCGCTATTTACCTATATCGCCAAGCGCGCCGATCTGGTGCAAAGCGCGCAGGAACTGTTCGACATGGTGGTGAGCGGCCGGGTGAAGATCGAGGTCAACCAGAGCTATGCGCTGAAAGATGTCGCACAGGCGCACACCGACCTGGCGGAGCGCAAGACGACCGGCTCGACAATCCTGCTTCCTTGAAATAATGGCCCCCCACGCTCAAAAAATCGCTTCGCTGCCCCCCACCGGGGGGCGCAGCCTCCCTTGGGACGGCCCGGCGGGAGGCTGACCATGCAAGTCTGCATGATCGCCAACCCGAAGGGCGGAGTTGGCAAGAGCACGCTGGCGACCAACCTGGCCGGCTGGCTGGCGCGGAGCGGGCAACGCGTCATGCTGGGCGACATCGACCGCCAGCAGTCCTCGCGCGCGTGGTTGCAACTGCGCACGCCAACGCTGCCATTCATCGCCACCTGGGACATTCAGCCTGGCCAGCCGGCGCGCCCGCCGAAGGACGCCACCCACGTCGTGCTCGATACGCCGGCGGGGCTGCATGGCAAAAAACTGGCCCAAGTGCTGAAATTTGTCGGCCGCGTTATCGTGCCCGTGCAACCTTCGCTGTTCGACATTCTCGCCACGCGTCACTTTCTCGACGCCTTGCTTGACGCAAAGCAGGTGCGTAAACAACAAATCGACATTGCCGTGGTCGGCATGCGGGTCGATGCGCGCACGCGCGCGGCCGGCGAGCTGGAGCGCTTTCTGGTGGATACCGGCCTGCCAGTGATCGCCCACCTGCGCGACACGCAAAACTATGTGCAAGCCGCCGCCCATGGCCTGACGATCTTCGACCTACCCGCTTCCCGCGCAGCGCAGGATCAAGAACAGTGGACGCCGATCCTGCACTGGTTGCGGCCGTGATCCCTGGCCCAAGTGAGTGCTGCGTCGGCCTTGTCCCGGATGGCCGACGGCGTATCGCCGCGCCGGATACTTGTGAAACCGATACTGACGGTGATGCGACCGACCCGGGGGAAATCGAAGGCGGCGACCCGGGCGCGGAATCTTTCGAAAGTCGCCATGACATGGGAATATTCGGCGGGTCGCAGCAGGGCGACGAATTCCGCGCCGCCAAAGCGAAACAGCTTGTCCTGGATCCGAAAACTCTCGCGCATCAACTGGGCCGCCTGCACCAGCACCGCGTCGCCGACCTGGCGGCCCCAGCGCTCATTGATCGGCTTGAAACAATCAATGTCCATCACGCCGAGCCAGTGATGGCGCGCCGCCGGTTGCGCCCCGGATTGCGGCAGCGGATACGGTAAAGCGGCTGCCGCTGCATCATCCGTCACGGGCAGGCTCGCCAGAATCCTGGCCAGGCACGCATCGAAGGCCTTGCGGTTGCGCAGGCCGGTCAGCGCATCGGTCTCGCCGTAATCAAGCAGGGCCATACAATTTTTCAACAGCCTGACAAAGCCCTGGACGATCTCGATTTCGAAAGCCGTCAGCGCGGCGGGCCGCAAGATCAGCAAGAACGCGTCGGGTTCGTGCAGGGCGTTGTCGATGGGCACGATGATGCGCACAGTGCCGTCGGGCAGCCGCTCCTGGGATGGAGGGGGTGGGACGTCACCACCCAAGCACATCTGGAAGTGCGGACTCTGTTCGATCGAGCCGATTTGTTCCGGCCAGGAAAAATCCTCGCCATAGGTCCGCGCGCCGACCGCGTCGCCAGCGCCGATCTCGGCCGCGAGCCCCACCAACACCTCGCCCGGCGGCATGAAGACCTTGTGCAGTTCGGTGCGTGTCGCCCCGAGAATCTCGTTGATCGCCGTGACCACGGCCGCCTCGACAGCGCCGCGATTACGGCTGTTGGTAATCAGATCGACATGGTGCAGCAGCGGGGTCACGGGGAAATGCTCAAAGCAGGCCGTGCACCATCTTGGCCACCAGCAGCAGGATCACGCCGGCAAAGATCTTCTTCAGCGTCCCGACGGGCAGGCTGTGTGCGGCTTTGGCGCCGAGCGGCGCGGTCAGCATGCTCATCGCCACGCAGGCGGCCAGGGCCTGCAGGTAGATGTAACCGAAGCTGCCGGGAGGCAGGTCGGCGACGCGCAGGCCGGAAAGCAGATAACCGGCCGCGCCGGCCACGGCGATGGGCAGGCCGATCGCCGCCGACGTGCCGATGGCATGGTGCATCTTGATGTTGCACCAGGTCATGAATGGCACGGAGAGCGAGCCGCCGCCAATCGCGACCAGGGCCGAAATCAGGCCGATGCCGCTGCCCACCGCATACATGCCCAGCACGCCCGGCAACTGCCGCGACGGCTTGGGCTTGATGTTCGCCAGCATCTGGAAGGCGACATAGCTCATGAACAACGCGAAAAAGATCGCCAGCGGCCGCGTCGCCATGAGACTGGCCAGTTGCGCCCCGGCAAAGGTGCCGATCGCGACGCCCGGCGTGATGACCTTGACGATGGGCCAGATCACCGCGCCATGGCGGTGATGGGCAAACAGACTGGACAGCGAGGTGAAGATGATGGCCGCCATCGAGGTGCCGAGGGCCAGATGCATCACATGTTCGGCGGGCATGCCCTGCGCGGCAAACATCAGCGCCAGCACGGGCACCATGATCGCGCCGCCGCCGACCCCCAGCAATCCGGCGAAAAAACCCGCCACCGCGCCAAGCGCCAGATACCCCAACAACCAGGTCATTCAATCAGTCTCCCTGTAATGAAACGCCACTCGGCCGGGTCGACCGGCGTGATCGACAAACGGTTGCCGCGCTGCAGCGCGCGGAGATTAGCGAGTTCCGGATGGGCGCGCAACTCGCCGAGCGCGACCAGCCGCGTTTTCTTCACGACACGCACATCGACATTCACCCAGCGCGGATTTTCCGGCGTGGATTTTGGGTCGAAATAGGGGCTGGTGGGATCGAACTGGGTGCGGTCGGGATAGGCCCGTTGGGCCACCTCGGCCAGTCCGGCAATTCCGGGTTCCGCGCAACTGGAATGATAGAAAAGCACGCCGTCGCCGACCTGCATCTGGTCGCGCATGAAATTGCGCGCCTGATAATTGCGCACGCCCCACCAGTCGACGGTCTGGTTCGGCATCGCCAGCACGTCGTCGATGCCGACGACGGACGGCTCGGTTTTCATCAGCCAGTAGCGCAAGCGACTTCCTCAAACCCGGGGTTTCTTGATAGCAAAAAACAAGGCGGCGTCACCGCCGCCTTGTAGTCTATCGAAAGCAATTTTACTTCTTGGCGGGTGCAGGTGTTGTCGGCCTCGGAATTGCGGGTACTGTTGGCGGCAACAATTCTGGCCTGGCTCTCAATGCGTCGGCAAAAAGCTTGTCCTTGTCAATCGCCACGGCCAAATCACCATCAGGCGGGCACATCGCCATCGGGTCGAAATCGGCAACTTCTTCCTGTTTTGCCAGACCCTCGGTTTCCAGGTGTTGCAGTCCCAAGTGCGGTAACAGCTTACCCATGCCTGCCTGGGTGCGAGCGTAGGCAAAAAACTGGTCATGAAGTGCGTTCTGGTAAGCGCGCCGCGCATTGAACAACTCGTTTTCTGTGTCGAGCAAGTCGAGCAAGGTGCGCTGGCCAATATCGAATTGCTTGCGGTAGGCATCGCGGGCTTTCTCTGTCGACAACTGGTGCTGGTCGAGATATTCGATTTGCTCTGCCAGTTTCTTGAGATCATTGAAACCGATCGTCACAACTTGACGGATATCGCGGCATGCCTTGTCGCGCAGATCCTTGGCAACATTCACACGTTCGGCGTACTGGCGTTTTTTCGCGCTGTCAGAACCGCCATTGAACAAATTCATATTCAACACCAGTCCATAGCTGGTAAGCGCGCTGCTGCCATCAATGCCATCCACATCGCGGCCCAAGTCCCGACGCGCCTGAAAGTACAGCTTGGGCATAAATGCCGCATCGGTGCCGCGCGCCTCGGCTGTCGCCGACACGATATTTTCCTGGGCGGCAAGGATGCTTGCGTTGTTCGTATAGCTGATCGCCACAGCTTCGGCCTTGGTCTTGGGAATCTCCCGGTTCAGCAAAGCCGGAGCCTTCATCTCTGTCGGCGGCATCTTGCCGACGATACGCTGAAAACGCGCGCCGACATCATGCAGATTGCTCGTTTCAACCAGCAGATTCGACTCAGCCAATGCCAGACGCCCACCCGCCTGCTCCAGGTCGACCTGACGCCCGACCCCAGCCTTCACCCGGCGATTGATCTGTTCATGGATAGCACGATGCTGGATGTAGTTCTCTTCGGCAAGCTGGGCAAGCTTGCGAAAACGCAACACGTCGTTATAGGCACGCGATACTTCCAGCGCGGTTACTTCGGTTGCATCGATCAATTCAAAATAACGGACCCGCTGTGCATAACTCAGCCGCTCCACTTCACTCTTCGTCGCGAAGCCGTCGAACAGCATTTGGTTGAGATAGAGCGAAGTGCCTCTCGTGGTGTAACTGACGTGCCGTCCGGCAGGGCCAGCCTCGTCGAGGTGTTCCCGCTTGATACCAGTGCTCAGATCAACCTTCGGAAGGTAACCGCCTCTGGCGACACCGATATTTTCACCTGTCTCGCGGTAGGCATGCCATTTCGAAACAACTTCAGGGTTGCGCAGGGCAGCCTCCTGAGCGGCTTCCTTCAAATCGTAAGCACCAACCGGCAAAGCCCACGCGGCCATGCAAGACAATGCGATAACGGTCAATTTACTACGATAAGGCTTCCTCATCCCCCCCCCTTTCTTGCTCCCGCAAGATGAATTTGCATAAGGACAAACTTCGCAACACGAACCGGCATTTGCTGAAATCATATGCATATTTGTCTTGTTTTACAAGGGTTATCGATATTCAGAGTATGTTTTGCACCTTGCTCTCACTATTTCCATCCATCATTGACAGTATGATCTCGCGATGAGCAGCGGCGTGAATGTCTTTACCCGTTTTCTCCGAACAGTTCTAGGAGCGCTGCTCGGGATCGCCGGGTCGCTGGCGCTTCTTGCGATTGCAGATCCTAACTACGGCAAGCTGCTCCTCCTCGCCCAGACACGCTACGGCACCAAAGCCGAGCAAACGGTCAAGTCATGGCAGGAAATGATGCGGGCCGCCGAGTCGATGAGCGAGGTCGATAAAGTCAAGCGCGTCAACGAATTTTTCAATCGCGTCATTCAGTTTGGTGAAGATCAGGCTATCTGGGGTGAGAACGACTACTGGGCGACGCCACTCGAGCTCATGGGACGCGGTATTGGCGATTGCGAGGATTTCGCCATCGCAAAATATTTTGCCTTGCGCAGCCTGAACGTTCCCAACGAACGCCTGCGCATTACCTACGTCAAGGCACGTATCGGCGGTCCGCGCAGCGATGTCATGCAGGCCCACATGATTCTGGGATATTACGAAGACCCGGCTGGAGATCCGGTAATTCTCGACAACCTCATCACCGAGGTGCGCCCCGCCACGCGGCGCGGCGACCTGATGCCGATCTTCAGCTTCAACAGCGAGGGCTTGTGGACCGGCGCCGGCCCCGCCGAGAAAAAGGACACCTCCAGTTCCACCGCCAGGCTTTCGCGCTGGCGCGACCTGATCGCCCGCATGCAGGCCGAAGGCTACGAATGAACCACAGGGGCTTTACCATTCAACTTCCGGAGCATTGAACGCCATGTCCCTCTTCAGACGCATCTGGCTCACCATCATCGGCCTGACACTGGCCGCCTTCGTCGGCAGCCTGCTGGTCAATACGCTCACCGCGCGCGGCTATCTCGAGAAGCAGCTCTTCATCAAGAACAAGGACAACGCCACCGCGCTGGCCCTGTCGATGTCGCAGCAGACCGACAAGGATGCGGTGACGATGGAACTGCTGCTGTCGGCGCTGTTCGACAACGGTCACTATCAGGAGATCAGGCTCACCGACCCGGCCGGCAAGGTGATTGTCGAACGCACGGCCGCCGCCGATCTCGATCCGGGCGCGCCCGCCTGGTTTGTGCGGCTGTTGCCGATCCGCGTCGCTCCCGGCGTGGCGCACATCACGGACGGCTGGAAGCAGTACGGCAGCATTTCGCTCGCCAGCCACAGCAAATTCGCCTATCAGGATCTCTGGCGGGGCACGCTGGAACTGATCGGCTGGTTCCTTGCCGGCGGCATCGTGGCCGGCGTGCTCGCCACCCTGATGCTGCGCCTCATCACCCGGCCGCTCGACCAGGTTGTCGCCCAGGCCAAGGCCATCACCGAACGCCGCTTCATCAGCGTCCCGGAACCCCAGGTGCCGGAATTGCAGAGTGTCGTTTCCGCCATGAACGACATGGTGGCGCGCGTCAAGCAGATGTTCGCGGAGGAAGCCGCGCGCCTCGACGCCATGCGCAAGAAACACAACTACGACGCCAACAGCGGCCTGCCCAACCGCGACTACTTCATGGGCCTCCTGCGCGAAGCGCTGGAAAGCGACAAGTCCGCGCCTTATGGCGCTTTTCTGATCCTACGCCTGAAGGATCTCAGTGAAATCCACCGCAAACTCGGTCGCAGCGAAACCGACAGATTGGTGCGCGCCATCGGCGACACCCTCAGGAATCTCTGCCGCGCGCATGACCAATGGACACCCGCGCGACTCAACGGCCACGACTTCGCCCTCCTCGCGCAAAACCAGCACGAGGTCGGTCAACTGGCCGGCCAGCTGGCCGCGGCAATCACCCGGCTGCGCGATGAGAATTTCGCCCGCATCGAGGAACTGTTCTACATCGGCACCGCCCGCTACCGGCGCGGCGATGTCATCGACAAACTGCTCGCGGGCTGCGATCAGCTGCTCGCCAAGGCCGAAAGCCAGGGTGCCAATAGCATGGTCGCGCACGAGGGCGACGCCGCCGGGATCGCCGCGATTCCGGCCGAAACTTGGCGTGAACTGATTGCGGCAGCGCTTCAGAAAGATCGCGTCAAGCTGGTCAGCTTTCCCGTCGTCAAAGCCGACGGCACGACGCTGCTGCACCGCGAAGCCGTCATTCGCCTGCAAACCGAGCATGACGGCCCCTGGCGTCCGGCCAGCGACTTCATGCCGCATGCCGGACGTCTCAAGCTCACCGCCCCCATCGACCTTGGCGTCGTTAAACTGGCGTTCGATTACCTGCGCAAGGAAACCGGCAACCTGGCGATCAACCTGTCGGCCGACACCTTTGCCGACCTTGACTTCCGCAGGATATTCATCGACCAGATCAGGGGACAAGCCGCGCTGTGCAAGCGCCTGTGGGTTGAAATTCCCGAAGCCGCGACGATCAGCCACTTCGATGCCTTCCACGAACTCTGCCGTGCGCTCAAGGAGCCCGGCTGCAAGGTCGGCCTCGAGAACTTCGGGCGCAAGCTCACGTTGGTCGACAAATTCGCCGATCTCGGCGTCGATTACGTCAAGGTCGACGTCAGCTTCGTGCGCGGCATCGACCAGAACGAGGGTAACCGGGAATTTCTCACGGGCCTGTGCAAGATGGTGCACAGTATCGGCATCATGGTGATCGCCGTCGGCGTGCAGACCCAACCGGAACTCGACACCCTTGTTGCCCTGGGGTTCGACGGCGTTACCGGCCCGGCGGTGCGGGAACCCGAATGAGGCGCGGCGGGCACGTCGCATCAGATCAACTTCTGATCATCGCTCCCGAAGAAATCCAGCGCATTCACCGAGCGCCGCAGCGTGCGGCGTTCGAGCAGTTTTGCCTGCGCCGCCTCGGGCAGGTCGGTAAAACGGATCAGATCCTTGCGGATCAAGGTCTCGATCAGGTCCTCCAGAACACGAACCAGCACCTGGTCCGATCCCGCCAGGCGCTCCAGTGCGTCCGGCGCTTCGTCTTCGTTGCGTTGTACGTCCGGCATCCTTCTCTCCTGAATCAGCGATTGACCGGGAGCTTAACCCAGCCCGTGCCGTCCCGCCAGCGCCGAGTTTCATGACATGAAGTCCCTGGATCGCCAACGCAACGCAGTATGATCAAAATGTTGTAGCGGCGACCCTCCACATGAACCTCGCGGACGAACTCAGCAAGCAGGCGCAAGCGCGGCCCGTCGCGACCGCTGTCAGCCTGCCAACCAGCGCCTTGAGCTTTTATCGGCTCGAAGAACTGACGTGGAGGGTCGCCACTTCATTGCGCCAAAATGGCGTGCAGGCCGGTGACGTCGTTGCCCTGAGCTTCGCGGACGAGCTCGCGCTGCTGGTCACCCTGCTTGCCACGGCGCGCATCGGCGCCACGGCTTTTTCGGTGCCGGGAAGCGCCCCGCCTTTTCTCCGGGCGGAAATGACGGCACGGGTAAAGGCCCGCATCCTCGCCACCGATCATGGCGAAGCGGAGAGCATTGCCGGGCTGTCGTGGGTGCCGGTCGACATCGCGGCGCTGGAAAAATCCGCCGCGCAAATTGATGCCGGCGTGCGCGAGAATTCCCCGGCGGCGCCGTGGCTGATCATTACCGGTTCGGGCTCAACCGGAAACCCGAAGCTTTTCGCCGTCACCCATGCACAGTTTCTCGCCCGCACGGCGCTGGCCGGCGCGCAGTTCGCGCTGTCTCCCGCCGACCGGCTGGCCTCGCTGGCCCATCCGGATTTCACTTCGCCCAAGGAAAGATATCTTGCGGCGTTGTTTGCCGGGGCATCCGTCGTGCTGTTCGACAGGGGGCGGGTCGATCCGCTTGCCTTGTGCCGGGACCGGCAGGTCACGGTATTGGATGCGACGGTGTTTCATGTCGAACGCCTGCTGGGCACGCTGCGCGGCGGCACAATGAACCGGCTCGGGATGTTGCGGGTGCTGCTGCTCAGCGCATCCACGGTAAACGATGGATTGAGGCGACGCATCGCGGCAGGCTTGAGCCATGCCTTGCATGTCCGCTATGGAACCAACGAAACCGGGCCGCTGACCATTGTCCGGCCCGACGAGATCCTGGGCACGCCGGGCAGCGTGGGCAACCCGCCCGCGGGCGTGGAGGTCGAAGTGGTCGATTCCCGCGGCCGGCCGCTGCCGGCGGGCCGCACCGGCCTGATCCGGGTGAAGAGTCCGGGCATGATCGCGCGCTATCTGGACGACGAAGCGGCCAGCGCGCGCGCATTCCGGAACGGCTGGTTCATGCCCGGCGATCTGGGCAGGTTTGCGCCGAACGGCCACTTGGTCTTCTGCGGCCGCGCCGATCACATGATGATCATGAACGGCATCAACATCTACCCCGCGGAAATCGAGCGCGCCGTCTCGCGGCATCCGGCCGTGCTGGATGTGGCGGCCATCCCGTTACGATCAGCCATGCATCAGGACTTGCCCGCCTGCGCGGTTGTCCTGCGGGAGCAGGCACAAGTCACCAAACAGGCGCTGCTCGATTTCGCCTTTCGACACCTTGGTTCCCATGGCCCCAAACAGCTTGTCGTTCTTGAAAGGATTCCCCGCAATGAACAAGGCAAGCCGATCCATGCGCAACTCCTGCGAGAAATTGAAGACGGGTTGCGCCGAAAACGCGGCACGGCACCCCCGCGGGCAACTCCTCCAATCCTGTCCGTGGGCACCGGCCTGACCAGGCTGCGGCAGCCCGCCCGCCAGACACGGATCCGCCTGGCAGATCCGGCAGCGGCCAATCTGGATGCAATCGATGACTGGCTCAAGTCGTGCCTGGCGACCGAGATCGAACCCTGCGGGTATCCGGTCGGCCGGCCCGCCGACATCGAGAGCAAGCAGATGGCGGGCCTGGCGTGGCGCGTCCTGCTGCTGTATCGCACCCTGTTGCAAGCGGCTCGCGTCCCGGTCTTCGATCCGGGCCGCGTGCTCGGGATCGCACCGGACAGGGGGCATCCCCCGGCATGGCTGGCAACGGTCGCCGTCGTCCAGATCGACCAGATTTCGCCACAATGCCATTCGACCGCCTGCACCGAGGCCGTCAGGCTCATCGAATGGATGGCCGACAAGTCGCGCACGCCGGAAAACACCGAGGCGCTCTTCGACACCCTCCAGAAGCAAGTGCTGCCGGGCCTGCTGCGCATGGTCACGGCCGGCAAGTCGACTCTCCCCGTGCTCCGTGCGGCCTATGCAAGGGATATTCCTTTCATTCACCTCGGAGCCGGCGTCTATCAACTGGGCTGGGGCCGCAAATCCCGGCGCATGGATCGCAGCACGACGGAAATGGACTCGGCCATCGGCTCGAAGCTGGCGCAAAACAAGGTCTGGTCCGCCAATCTGATTCGCATGGCGGGTCTGCCGGCGCCGCGGCAGGACGTGGCAGCGACGCCGGAAGAGGCGCTGCGCATGGCTCGCCGGCTCGGCTGGCCGGTAGTCGTCAAGCCGGTCGACCGCGACCGGGGGGAGGGCGTCACGGTCGGCATCACCGGTCCCGACCCGTTGCTGGCCGCATTCAAGGCGGCCAGCAGATTGGCCAGATCAAGGCGGGTCATCGTCGAAAAGGAAGTCGCCGGCGTCTGCCACCGGCTCTTCATCGCCAACGGGCAGTTGCTGTATGCCGTCAAGCGACTGCCGAAATCAATCCACGGCGATGGCCGGCGAACTGTCGCCGCACTCATCCACGCAGCCAACCTGATCGAGGATGGCCGGCCCCCGTGGCTGCGCTCCGAACGCTATCCCGACGACCCATCGGCAGCCGAGGCCATGGCGGCGGCCGGCTTTTCCCCGGACGCGATTCCCGCTGCCGGCGAGCGGGTGCCGCTGAGAACCATCGAATCCACGGCATGGGGCGGCTTCGACGAAGACGAGACGAGCCGCGTTCATCCGGCCAATCTGGACATCGCCCTGCGCGCCGCGGCGCTCTTCGGCCTGCATGTCGCGGGCATCGACATCATTACGCCCGACATCGGCAGGCCGTGGCACGAGACAGGAGCCATCATCAACGAGGTGAATTTCGCGCCGCTTTTCGGCGGAGGGGAAATTTCCAGGAGCCATATCCCGGAATTTCTTGCGCGGTTCATCGATGGCGACGGTCGCATTCCCATCGAGGTGATTGTCGGGGGAGATAGCGCCCTGGATATGGCGCAGGCAAGGCAGAAGGAACTGAGCGACAGGCAAGTCCGCTGCGTCGTGACCAGCCATGAGACAACTTTATCGCCTGCCGGGGAGGTAATGCCCTTTCCGTTCAGAAGCCTTTACCAACGGTGTCGGGCACTTCTGATGGATGAGCGTGTTGAAACAATCGTGCTGGTGGTCCAGACGGACGAACTGCTGCAAACCGGCCTCCCGGTGGATCGCATCGACCGCATCACCACCAGCGGCAACACCCTGAAGCGCACTCTGCCACAAAGTCGGATCGAGAGCCTGCAGGCCCTGCTCAGGCTGTATGCCGAACCCCCCGACCGGTCTTAGCCGGGCCTTGCCGCCGTCCCGCCAGCGCCGAGTTTCTTAGCCAAAAAAACAGGCGCCCGCGGGCGCCTGTCGAAACTCCAACCCGAGCGGATCAGCTGTTGCTCGTGCCGTGATCTTTCAGGTTGTTGAGGATGTTGTTCGCCTCGTCCGTGCCGAAGGCGATGCTTTCCACCGTGATCTCCTGGTAGACCCTGCTGTCATCGGCGGCATCGACCACCTGCAGCCCGAGCTTGCCGCCGCTGTCGACCGCAATGATCTCCTTGGCGGAATCGCTCAGCACGGAAGAGAGGTCGAGCACGTCGCCTTCGGCCACGCTGAAGTCGGTCACCAGGTCGTGCGGCGCCGGCCCGGTGCCGTCGCCCACATCCGCCAGACGCCAGACGAAGGTGTCGGCGCCGAGACCGCCCGCGAGTGTATCGCTGCCCGCACCGCCGATCAGGATGTCGTCGCCCACGCCGCCGCTCAGGGTGTCGGCACCCGCTCCGCCGGAGAGGATGCTGTCGGCGGCACCCATGCCGACCAGGTTGATGGTCAGCGTGGATACCACGGCGTCCCCGTCGGCATCCGTCAGGATATAGGTGAATTCGTCCTGGAACTGATCGCCCTTCGCGACTTCAGCGGGGTCGTACTCGTTCACCGTGTAGACATATCCTCCGTTGGCATCGACAGTCAGCATGCCATATTCACCTTCGATCACTCCGTCCCCATCGGCGTCCTCCGGCCAAAACAGGCCGCTTGCGGCGGGACCATCCGCGCCAAAACCGAGCTCGATCGCGCCTTCCACCTGCGGCAAATCGATTTCGGGCGCTGTCAGCGTGACGTACAGCGGAACTGAGGTCGAAGCATTTTCGGACGTCCTGATCTCCGAAAGTCCGCCATCGAACTTGAATGACAAGCTGTAATCCTGCCCGCCGACGGGGATGACGATCTGCCCGGTGCCGTTGAGGATGGTGACGATGTCCCTGGGATCAGGCAGGCTGTTGTCGGTCTCGTTGTGGCCGAACTCGATGGTGTGGTCGATATGCACCAGATGTCCGCCGATCAGCAGATTGAAGGTCACCTGAAGATGGGCGGTCGTGATTGACGTGCCAGTGGTGATCGGGAAGTTGTTATGCGTGAAGGTCCCCACCACGAAGGGCGTGCCCGGATCGACAGTCGCGCCGCCGCTACCGACCAGCGCGGTAGCGTCGGCAAACTCGTAGCTGGACCTGCCGCCATCGGTTCCCCAGTCGATCTTCTCGAAGTAACTGTCGCCGTCGGTGTTGTATTTGAAGTCGACATTGGGATCGAAGGGCGCGACCCAGCCTGCCGCCAGGCCATTGACGTTGATCGCCTCGGCCACCGGCAACTTGATCCACATTTCGTTCTGGACGGCTTTCGGCATGTCGTCGTCGAAGTCGAGGTTCAGGCTGCCTTTCACCGCATCGCCGTCGCCGTCCGTCACCGTGTAGGTGAGTTCGACGCTGGCGTTGTTCTCCTCGGACATCTCCGCTGCGAAGTCGTGCAGCACGTTGTCCAGCAGGGTCACCGTGTAGGCGCCTGTGGCCGGATCGGTGATCTCGACTGTGAACAAGGCGCCGCGTGGACCGGTCGCCGTCAGCGTGTTGGTTTCGTCATCCCAGGCATAAGTGACTTCCTCGGTGCCCACCATGCCGGTCTGGCCGTCCATCGAGGCAAAACCGATACTGCCGGGAGCGTCCGCGCCGAAGGCATGCGCCAGCGTGCCGCTGAAGGTGATCGCTTCGCCCGCCACGTCGTCCAGGCCACCAGGGATACCATCCTCCAGGCCTTCGTCGTCCAGCTGGACGATCGCATTGCTGTCCACTGTCGGCACGTCGTCCTCGAAGCCGAATGCGCCGCTGATATCCAGGTTCTGACTGTCGGTGGCGGTATCTCCATCGGCATCGGTGATCGAGGCGGAGGCGGTCAGGATGATAGAGCCCTCGGGCAGGCCGAGGAAGCTGGCGCTGTTGTTGGACGCATCGCCATCTTCGCCTTCACCAGTGTGATCCATCTGGGCGTATTGGGTCAGGGTCACGACGCCCGTCGCCTCATCCACGCTGATGCGGAAGATCGGGGTGGCGATCGCATCTTCTCCCGTCCCCACCGTGGTGTTCCCGACAATGTCGTTGCCATCCATCGCCAGCGTAATAAGGTTGCCTTGGCTGGTCAGGCCGGTGTCGGCCATTTCGCCAATCGACAGGCTGAAGGCCAGTGCCGGCTTGGTGCCCGGCTCGTCCGCGCCCACGCTGGAGTTCAGCGTGAAGAGTCCGGCAAAGGAGGAGCTGGCAACATCTTCGGGGGTGGGCGTACCGTCGGTTTCTGCATCCTGCGTGGTCAGGTTCGGCATCGGCATGCCTTGCGAATCCTCACCAGAGTCGGCGAGGCCGACATCGAGGATCGGCACATCATCCTGCACGGTGATCGTGAAGGAGCCGGCAGGTGCGCCGTCGAGCACGTCGCCATCGCCATCGGTTGCCTGGATCAGCGACGAGAAATCGATGCTGGGCACGCTGCTGAAACCGCCCTCGCCATCCTCGCCCGTCACCAGCGAGGAATTCTGGCCCCCGCCCGGAACGTGATCGAGCTGATCGGTCAGGTCGAAATCCCAGGAACCGTTTTCATTGACGGTCAGCGTGAATACCACGCGCGCATCTTCGCCTGCGCCGGCCGTCGCGGTCAGGGTATTGCCTGCGACGGTATAACCGACCATTTCGCCCTTTGAATAGAGCGTCGGCAGCGAGGAGGTATCGGTCAGCAGGCCGAATACGCCGGGGCCGTCGGCACCGTAGGCAACCAGGCCGGCCAGCGAACCGGACATGCCGGAGGCTTCGTCGCTCATTGTCGCCATGCCAATTTCGTCGTGGTAGGTCACTGGATTCACAGTTCCCAGAATCTGCCAGTTCGAGAAATCGCCGCTTTCGAAGTCGCCGTTGGCGACTGTCACGCCATTGACCCGAAGCTGATCGACCAGCAAATAGGTATTCACACCACTATCGCCGGTGTTCATCACGCCGAAACCGATGGTCAGCGGCCCCGTGCTGGTCGCGGTATAGGTGAAACTTGCCCAGGAGGTGGCGCCATAGCTGCCGACCTGGGAAATGTCCGCCAGCTCGATCGGTGTGCCGTTGATCGCGACGAAGGCGAAGTCGTTGTAGTTGAGGTAATCATCGGCGTCGAACGCCCAGCTGAAGCTGATCTCGTCGCCGGCAGTCACATTCAGCGTCGTCTTCATGGCCGAGCCGTTAGTGGCGTTAGTCGAATAACCTCCACTTGCAGCCAACGGAGAAAGCCCCCCCGATGCCACCTCCAGGAAAGCCTCAATGGAAGACTGGTTTCCGGAGCCCGAGGATGCCAGCTCCGCGAAATAGCCCGAAGAGATGCCGCCGGTCTGATTGCCTTGGGACAGGTCGCCGTCTCCATAGGCCATCGTCGATTCGGTCACCTGCGCGAAGACACCATCCTCTTCGTACTGCCAGACCGGTGTATCGTCATCCACCATCAGGGCCAGCGTGCCGGCGGCGGTGCTACCGTCGCCATCCGTGAGCTGGTAGTTGAAGCCGTAGTTGATATCGTCTTCATTGGCTCCCGTGTGGTCGAGCGGGCGATAGAGGGTCATCTCATAGGTGCCGGTCACCGGGTCGGTCACCACCACTTCGAAGACCGTGATCTGCTCGGGACTTTCGTCTTCGCCATACCCCGGGCCTTCGATAAAGGCGCGGATGGTCAGACCATCTTCGCTGATTTCGTATTGCACCAGTTCGCCGCCGGAGTAGACGTCTTCGCCGCCGGGCAAGGTCACGCCTGTCCAACGGAAAGCATCGGTGGCCGCCGGGCCGTCGTCGCCAAACGAATACGTCATGTCGCCGACGATGGATGCGGGAATATCGGTACCGATATCACCCACCCCGCCGGGATTGCCTCCTTCCAGGCCGTCTTCATTGACGGCAACCACATCCGCAGCGGGTACCGGCGAGGTGTCGGTGATTTCCGCCCCGCCCACGCCGTTGAACGGCAGGATCTCGCTGGGCCCCGCAGTCGGGAATTCGTAGGCCAGCGGGGTGACTTCCTCGGTGATGCGCAGCAGGCGGACAAAGCTGTTGCCGCCGTTTTCGCCGCCGCCGGCCAGAGTGGCCGCCGCGGCTTCCTGTTCGAGCAACTGCTCGACGTCGATCTCACCCGCCTGCGTCGCAATGACGGTCGGCGCGGCCGAGCCGCCAACGATGGCCGCTTCGCCCACGTCCGGGGCGGTGGCCTGACTGGCTTCGGGACCGAACTTGAAGGACTCCTGCGCGTTGACGACGATCATCTGGCCGTCGGCGCTCCTCAGGCTGACCTGCCCGCCAGCGGAGGTGATGACGACTTCGTCCTGCTGGATGCTGTCACCGCCGGAGAGCCTTCTCATGCTGCCATTGGCGCTGCGGACAAAGGCTTCACCCTGGACGGATACGACGGTAGCGGCTGTGGCCATGATCTCACTCCTGTGTTGATTGGGCCCGCGAGAGGCCAAAAAGTTTATTCCGTAATGCTTTTATAGGCCGCTGAAAATCGCTTGCCTATTGTCCTGGTGGACAGGTACCCGGCAGCGGGCCGGCCGACAAACTGGCATGCCAAGGCCTGCTGTTTCTTTTCGCCGGGCAGGGCGCCGGCCGGTTATGCTATGCGTTTTATTCAGCCGGAGCTACGATCATCATTCGACTATATTCTTGCCTGGCCTTGCTGGGCATCACCGGCACCTCACTGGCGTATTCCCCGGGCCAAGGCCCGCATCGCCTGTTTCAGGTTTCCGAATGGGAGCGGGTCTGTGCCGACCGCGGCCCCCCGAAAATGGTGGCCTATTGCAAGGCCAGGGTGCATCTGGGGGTCGCCGGCGGCCGCGCGCTGCCGCCTTTCGAACTGGTCAGTCCGGCCGACCCGAGCCTGCTGCAATCCCGTTCCGGGGTATTCTTTCGCAATCACCTGAACGACAGGATCGTCCGGGTCAGCGAAGACAACGGCTTGCGGACCACCCTCATGCTGGAAGACGACGTCCGCTGCCAGGCCTATGCCGCCGCGCCAGATCTGGTCGGGGTTCCCAGCATCGACCAGAGTTACGACCGATTGATCCGCAGCTGGCTGAATGTGTATACCGACGCAAACAGCCAGGTGCGTTCCGTCAGGGTGATGCGGCAATACGGCAAGCAAACCTTACAGTTCGATGCGATAACCTCGAACAACCGCTTGATTCGGGGCGTCTATCTGGTCGATGCGCAGGCCAATGCGTCGATTTTTTCGACCTGCGACCAGCCCGCCGCTTCCGCCGGAGCCCACCGGAATATCGATCTGTTCTTCGGCTCGATCGTCGGCTCTGCCCGAAAATTCATCTGAACAAGCCTGTACAGGGCTGGCTCTCGGCGCTGGCGCAATGGCGCCGCATGGCCGGCGAACGGATCAATGCAGCATCCGGGCTTGCGCCTCTTGCGGCAATCCGTTGATATAGATGGACAGTTGCAGCCGGTCGCGCACCTCGAGGCTTGCGAACACCTCGCTGAGGTGGGCCTTGACGGTACGCTCGGTGATGGCGAGCTTTTGCGCGACTTCCTTGTTGGTGGCGCCGGCCGCGACGGCCAGCGCCACCTCGCGTTCGCGCGGACTAAGCTTGTCCAGCTTGCTGCTGGTTCGGGGCGGCTGCCCGGCCTGCCTGCCCATGGCGACGAGCAGGCGCTGCAACAAATCTGGGCCCACCCACAGGCCGCCGTTTGCTACGACGGTTTCGATATTGCGCAGCACTTCCGCGACCGCCAGCGCGCCGGTATAGCCCGCGGCGCCCGCCTCGAGTACCGCCAGGCCTTCATCGTCGCGCGGCACATTGGACAAGACAACCACGGCACAACCCGGTGTGGATTTGCGGATCGATTCGACCAGGGCTTCCGGTTTCTTGACATGGTTGTCGACGTGCAGCCAGAGCAGCGCGCCGCCGGGCGCGGCCAGCCTCTCATCGGCGGCCGCATAGGGGCGGGCCTCCATGGCCGGAAATGCGGCGCGCCACTCCGGCAGCTGCACTTCGCGACGGGTCAGGAAGATGTGCCTTTTCATCGTGCCGGCTACCTTTCCGTCAATGCGTGCGTCTTGGCGCGCAGCACCGGTTTCAGCAGGTAGGAGAGGATGCTCTTCTTGCCTGTCTTGATATCGACCTCGGCGACCATGCCGGGCATGATCGGCAGGTTCTCGCCGAGGCTCGGCTTGAGGGTGCGCACGCGGCAGATGTAGAAGACGTTGCCTTTCTCGTCGGTGATGGTATCGGCGCCGATGTGGTCGAGCACCGCGTCGAGGCTGCCGTAGATGGCGAAATCGTAGGCGCTGAAGCGCACGATGGCCTCCTGGCCGGGGCGCAGGAAGGCGATGTCCTTGGGCTGGATGTTCGCCTCGATCAACAGGGCGTCCTCGAGCGGCACGATCTCGACGATGGGGTTGCCGGGCTGCACCACGCCGCCGACGGTGTTGAAGAGCAGGCGCTTGACGGTGCCACGCACCGGCGATTTGACGCTGGAGTGCTTGACCCGGTCGGTGAGGGTCGCGCTGGTCTCGGTGAGCGAGTTGATCCGGGCGGAAACGTCGGCCAGCTGGGTGCGCGCCTCGTTGCGGAAATTGAGCTCGACCTCCTCGATCTTGCGCGTCGCCTCGGCGATGGCGGCATGGATGCGGTTGATCTGCGCGGCGGCCTGGTCGCGTTCGCCGCGATAGCGGTTGACGTCGCGTTCGAGCCGCAGGATTTCGACCTCGGAAACCGCGCCCGAACCGAGCAGGGGCTTGGTGGCATTCAGTTCGCGCTGCGTCAGGTCGAAGCCGAGCGCGGCGGAATCGCGGCGCGCGCGCATCTCGACCGACTCCTGGTTGCGCTGTAAAAGCTGCTGGCGGGCGATGCCGATCTGGGCCTCCAGTTCCATGCGGCGGGCGTCGTAGAGGCTGCGCTCCTGCGCGGCGATTTGCGGGAATTCGCGCTGGACCTCGAGCGGCAGGGCAAACGGCTTGCCTTCGGCGAGCGCCGTCAGCCGCGCCGCCTTGGCGAGCAGCGAAATGTATTCGGCGCGGTTCTCGCGCAACGAGGAAACGAAACGGGTCTCGTCGATCTTGAGCAGCAACTGGTTCTTGTCGACGATCTGGCCTTCGCGCACGAGGATTTCGGAGACGATGCCGCCATCGACCGACTGGATGACCTGCAGCTGGCTGGAGGGGATGACCTTGCCGGTGCCGCGCGTCACCTCGTCCACCTCGGCGAGCGCCGCCCAGACCAGCAGCACCAGCAGGATCACTCCGGCCGCGCGCAAGACCGCGCGGGCGCGCAGCGGCTCCTGCTGCAGGCGCGCCCATTCGGCGTCGCTGGCCCAGTCGAGGTCCTCTTCCGTCCTGGCGGGTACCCAGCGCTCGAACATGCGGTCGATAAACGCCGCGGAGCGCTTTTGCAGCGCTGGCTTGCCGGGCGGCGGAGCGACGGCCGGCGCGACCTTGTCGGGCGCTCGCTCGCTCATGCCGCCTTCTCGACCCTGCCCTGGCGCAGGGCTTCGACGACACGCTGCTTCGGTCCGTCGGCGACGATCTTGCCATTATCGATGACGATGATGCGGTCGACGAGGTCCAGCAAGGTGGTGCGATGCGTGACGATGAGCATGGTCTTGCCCGCCCCGAACTGCTGGAAGTTGCGCTTGATCGTCTCCTCGCTGGAATGATCCATCGAGCCGGTTGGTTCGTCCATCAGCAGGATCGGCGGATTATGCACGACCGCGCGAGCGATCGCCACGCCCTGGCGCTGGCCGCCGGAGAGCGATTCGCCGCGTTCGCCGACGACCATGTCGAAACCGCGCGGATGGGCATTGACCATGTCGGAGAGGCCGGCCACCTGCGCCGCCGCCAGCAGGTCGGCATCGTCGAGATGCGGCGAGGCGAGAAGGATGTTTTCCTTCAGGCTGCCGAAGAAGAGGGTGCTGTCCTGCCCCACGTAGCCGATGTTGCGGCGCAGTTGCGTCGGGTCGAGTTGGCGGATATCCACGCCATCGATGCGAATCGTGCCGTTTTGCGACTGATACAGTCCGAGGATCATGCGCAGCAGGGTCGATTTACCGGACCCGACCCGGCCGAGCAGGGCGACATGCTCGCCCGGCTTGATGTGGAAGGAAACCTTGCGCAAGGCTTCGCCGCTGTCGCCGGGATAGGAGAATTCGACATCCCGGAAATCTATTTCACCCTTGAAGACCTGGCGACTGACGAAATTGGTCGACGCGTCGCGCTCCACCTCCTTGCCCATGATCTCGTTGAGCGAGGCCAGCGCCGTCGTGGCGTTGTGATACTGCGTCAGCAAACCGGCAACCTGGCCGAAAGGCGCCATGGCGCGGGCGCTGAGCATGGTGCAGGCGATCAGGCCGCCCATGGTGAGCTCGGCGACGCCGATGCGGTAAACGCCGACGATGATGATGGTCAGCGACACCAGCTGCTGCATCCAGGCCGCGCTGTTGATAGTGGTCGCCGCCAGCAGGCGCAACTGGTTCGACACCCGCGCCAGGAAAATCGCGCTGCGCTCCCACTTGCGCTGCATGAAGCTCTCGGCGCCGATTGCCTTGACGGTTTCGAGGCCGACCAGGCTTTCGACGAGATTGGCATTGCGCATGGCGCCGGCGCGATAGGTGGTCTCGGAAAGGTCATGCATCTTGGCCTGCACCAGCCAGGCGTAGCCGACCACCAGCACCATGCCGATCACCACGGGAATGAACATCGGCAGGTCGATCCAGGCCATCACGATGATGAAGAGGATGGCGAAGGGCAGGTCGACCAGCGCGGTAACCGTCGCCGACGTGATGAAGTCGCGCACGGTCTCGAAGGAGCGCAGGTTGGCGGCGAAGGAACCGGCCGAGACCGGGCGGTTTTCCATGCGGATGCCAAGCACGCGCTCCATGATGCGCGAGGAGAGATCGACATCGACGCGCTTGCCGGCCAGGTCGATGAAGTAGCCGCGCATCATGCGCAGGACGAAATCGAAGAACAGCACCAGGCCGATGCCGGCAGCCAGCACCCAGAGCGTCTCGAGTGCCTGGTTGGGCACGACACGGTCGTACACGTTCATGATGAACAACGGCATGGCCAGCGCGAAGACATTGATCAGTCCGGCGGCGAACAGCACGTCGCGGTAGACGGGGAAGTTTTCCCAGATCGAACCCCAGAACCAGTGCCGCCGCGCCACGCGGTCGACTTCCGGGGCGCGGCGGTCGAAGCGGAATTCCGGGCGCGCAAAGATGGTCAGGCCCGCGTAACGGGCTTCCAGTTCGGCGCGAGGAACCGTTGCCACTGCTTCGCCAAGTTCAGGGAAAATCACGCTGGCCGCTCCATCATTGCTCCAGCCGACCAGCAGGCAGGCATTCTGGTCCTTGAGTAGAAGCACGACCGGCAGCAGGGCGGTTTCGATCTGCGCCAACCCGCGACGCATGATCTTGCTGGCGATACCGGCCCGCCGGGCAGCGCGGGAGAACAGCGAGGGCGTGAGCTTGTGGTCGACCAGCGGCAGGCCGGCAGAGAGCGCTTCGCGGGATTGCGGCGTGCCATGCAGGCGGGCGATCATGAACAAGCATTCGAGCAACGGGTCGTGTACGCCACCTTGTTCGGGCGGCAGTTGCCGACCTACTCCGGACGTTTCGTTGCCGGTCGTTGACTCGTCTTGTCCTGGGGTTGAATTCATGCGGTTAATAACCGTTTTCGGAATGCAGGGGTTATTGCGGCTACTGACGAAAAAAATCGGCTGCCAATCCCGGTGCATCTGGGTAAATACCTGCCATTTGAGGGATGTTAGCCCATTTAAAGCGGACTAGATGCGCGCACTTCGAATTTTGCTTATGGTTGAAACCAACGACATCACTTGGCCAAAAGGTAGCTGGCGATCATGTTGCGTTCTCTTGGGGAAATCACTTGGAAAGGTCGTTTTCATTAGCCAGTAACGCATGCCCCACCTCCTGCCTAAGCGGCCTCGCTGGTCAGCGACTGCACCCAGGCCATCGATTCGGTGAGGCACTGGTTAAGCGCTTCCCGGTCGATGCGCCCGCCGAGTTGCGTCAGCGCGCGCGCGGCGCCGGCCGCGTCGTCGTTGTCATAACTGTCGGTCAGGTCCAGCAGCAGCCCGAGTTCGCCCTCGCGGGAGAGCAGCGCGGCGTTGAGTTGCGGGCCAATGGCAATCTGTTCGAGAATTTCGCTCATCGGCAGACCCAGTGCCGCCGGCATCAACGACATCAGGCCGCACAAGAAGGCGGCGTCCGCCAGTCCACTCTGGTCAGGATGGCAACGGCGCGCCAGGCGCTCCATGAAATTGCCCTTGAACGCCGCCAACTGCATCAGCGGATTGCGCTCAATGCCGACGTGCTGACCGCCGGGGCGGCTGTAGAGCAGCAGTTGCAGCCAGCGCAGAATCTGCCGGCGGCCCAGCACGGTGACGGCCTGGCGCACCGAGGTGATGCGCGTGCGCAAGCCAACCGCCGCCGAATTGGTGAGCCGCAGCAGGTTGACCGTGAGCGCGGCTTCGCCCTTGAAGATGCGTTCGATTTCGTCGAGCTCGGCGTCGGCGTTCAGGCATTTGATGAGCCGGATCAATCCCTGGGTGGCCGGGTCGAGTCGTTTGCCTTCGACGACGGTCGGTTCGGCGAAATAGTAGCCCTGAAAGAAGTGAAAACCGAGCGCCGCGGCCCGCTCGTAATCGGCGCGGGTCTCGACGTGACTGGCAATCGGCAAGGGGCGAAAATCCGCCAGTTGCGACAGCAGGGGGCGCAACACGCCGTCAGGCAGATTTTGCAAATTGAGCTTGGCGAACATGGCCTGCTTGAGAAGCGGCGTCAGCTCCGGGGTGATCTGGGTGAGGTCATTCAGGCAGAAGGTATAGCCGCGCTGCCCCAGCGCCTGGCAACGCGCCACGACGGCCGGGTCGGCCGCCACGCTCGCCGGCAGGTCGAACACCACGCCGCCAGCCGGCAGGAGCTCGATCGTGTCGGCGCCGAGCGATGCCGCGTCGACAATGACAAAAGCCTTGTTGGCACCCAGCGCGCCGACCAGGCCCAGCTCGGCGAAGGCCTTGCAGACCACATCCGCCGTGGCGATGCCCGGCTCGGCCGGCGCGGCGCGGTTTTCGCTCGAAGCGCGGAACAACAGCTGATAACCGACCAGGGCCTGCGTCGAGTCGAGGATGGGCTGGCGGCCCAGAAAGAGATTGGCGAGCACGGAGAATTCAGGGGGAACGTCCATGCCGGTATCCTACCAGCGCGCGCACCCGAGAGCAAAAAAACGGCCGTCCGCGTAAGCGTGGACGGCCGTGCCTTGCTGGGTTCCCCGCGAGTGCCGTTTGGCCGGCATCCTGAACCTGGGTTCAGATGGGTCGCGTTCCTGGCGCTTCAGGTGCATTCACACGCAGTGCGCGGAGTGCTCACAACAGCGGCGTCAATGGGCGGCGACCGATGCAAATGCGTATTGGTTCAAGGAATGTAGAGCCTTGGCGAACACCGCAGGGAATTCCGGGAGCCCGGCTGGCTGCCGCGTCACCCGGTGTTGCCGACCGTACTGTCAGAACAGTGTCAGAACAGGTCGTCTTGCCGGGCGAGCGCTTCATCCAGTCGCGCTTCAATGGCTCTGATCTTACGCCGCGCGGCTTCCGAGTCAATGGATTTTTCTGATGATTCGGTGCCCGCGGGTTGGGGCGTGGCACCTTGGCGCGCGGCATTCAATTCATATGCAAGATTCAGGGCCGCCACCACCACCAGACGTTCGCCGGTGCTCTTGGTGCTGCGGGCAATCTCGCTCATCCGGGTATCGAGCAAGGCGGCGGCGGCCGTCAGCGCGTCGAATTCTTCGGGCGCGCAGGCCACGCGGTATTCGCGGCCCTGCAGCTTGATGTCGAGGGTAGCGCTCATTCGGGTGGCAACCTGTCCATCAGCCCTTCGAGACGCATGCGCGCAGTGGTCATGCGCTCGTTGAGCTCGGCTTTCTCGTTTTCGAGCACGCCGGTCAGTTCGCGCAGCCGGTGGTTTTCGGCGCGCAAGGCGTCACACAGGGCAAGGACCTGGTTCACCTTGTTTTCGAGCGCGGCGAGTTCATCGTTCATGGACGTGCAGTTTGTTTTAAAAAATGTTGCCGGTCAAGCAGTTCTGGAGACTTGTGAATGTATTGCCGCAACAGCGAGGATAAAAAAGTCGGCGCTGGAGATACGGCGAATGCCTGGCACGCTTACAATTGCGGTGCTTTGTCCGTGGTGTCTGTCGGGTCAATTTATTAGGCCCACAGGTGAAACGGGAATGAGGTGCGCGTAATACGCTAGACCTCGGCTGCCCCCGCAACGGTAGGGAAGTGCGGCTGCTCCATTCGGCCACTGGGAGAAATCCCGGGAAGGCGGAGCAGCAAGACTTCCGAGCCCGGAGACCGGCCACGGACAATCCATAACTGCGCTGCGGGGGGCGGCGCGTCGGGACTTCCGTCGCGACTCTCCCCTTGGCGTTTTCCGTTACCACGGCCTGCGGGGACGCTGGCCGCACCGGGAGT
>JAUSBB010000020.1 GCA_030652245.1 Rhodocyclaceae bacterium
GCTGCAGTGCCGTCAACAGCGTGTTCCAGCGGCCCTTGGTGATGCCGATGGTGAACATGATGAAGAAGGAATAGAGGCCGCACTTCTCGACAATGACGCCGTGCTCGGCGAGGTACTTGGTGACGATGGCGGCGGGAATGCCAAAGTCGTCGGCGAAGTCGCCGTCGACATCGAGGCCCGGGGTGATGACGGTGGCCTTGATCGGGTCGAGCAGGTTGAAACCCTCGGCGAGATTGCCGAAACCGTGCCAGCGCGCGCCGGGCTTGAGCATCCAGGCTTCGCGTTCCTCGATGCCCTCTTCCGAGAGATCGTCCGGCCCCCAGACCTTGAACCACCAGTCCGCCCCCCACTCCTCATCCACCTTGCGCATGGCGCGGCGGAAATCGAGCGCCTCGCCAATGGATTCCTCGACCAGCGCGGGGCCGCCGGGCGCCTCCATCATCGCCGCCGCCACGTCGCAGGAGGCGATGATGGCGTACTGCGGCGACGTCGAGGTGTGCATCAGGTAGGCTTCGTTGAAGATGTCGCGATCGAGTTTTTGATTTTCGGCATCCTGCACGAGGATCTGCGACGCCTGACTCAAGCCGGCCAGCAGTTTGTGCGTGGACTGGGTCGAGAAAACCATTGACTCCCGGCAGCGCGGCCGGTCGGCGCCAATGGCATGGTAGTCGCCATAAAAGTCGTGGAAGGCGGCGTGCGGCAGCCAGGCCTCGTCGAAATGCAGGGTGTCGATGTGGCCGTCGAGCATCTGCTTGATGTCCTCGACGTTGTACATGATGCCGTCGTAGGTGCTCTGGGTGATGGTCAGCACGCGCGGCTTGGCGTTCTTGTCGGTGGCGAAGGGATGGGCGGCGATCTTCTTCTGGATGTTCTCCCAGAGAAATTCTTCGCGCGGAATCGGGCCGATGATGCCGTAGTTGTTGCGGGTCGGCATCAGAAAGACGGGGATCGCCCCGGTCATCATGATGGCGTGGAGGATCGACTTGTGGCAGTTGCGGTCAACCACCACGATGTCGCCGGGCGCGACGGTAGAATGCCAGACGATCTTGTTCGAGGTCGAGGTGCCGTTGGTGACGAAGAACAGGTGGTCGCTGTTGAAGATGCGCGCGGCGTTGCGCTCGGAGGCCGCCACCGGGCCGGTATGGTCGAGCAACTGGCCGAGTTCCTCGACGGCGTTGCAGACGTCGGCGCGCAGCTTGTTTTCGCCGAAGAACTGGTGGAACATCTGGCCGACCGGCGATTTCAGAAAGGCCACGCCGCCCGAGTGGCCGGGGCAGTGCCACGAATACGATCCGTCGGCGGCGTAATGCGTCAGCGCGCGGAAGAAGGGCGGCGGCAGCGAGTCGAGGTAGCTCTTCGCCTCGCGCACGACGTGGCGGGCGATGAACTCCGGCGTGTCCTCGTACATGTGGATGAAGCCGTGCAGTTCGCGCAGGATGTCGTTCGGAATGTGCCGACTGGTGCGCGTTTCGCCATGCAGGAAGATCGGGATCTCGGTGTTCTTGTAGCGAATTTCCTCGACGAAGGCGCGCAGGCCGGCGATGGTTTGCTCTTCGTCATGCGCCAGTTCCTCGTCGTCCAGGGACAGGATGAAAGCCGAAGCCCGGCTCTGCTGCTGGGCGAATGAAGTGAGGTCACCGTAGCTGGTGACGCCCAACACATCCATGCCTTCCTTTTCAATGGCGTCGGCCAGCACGCGGATGCCGAGGCCCGAGGCATTCTCGGAACGGAAGTCCTCGTCAATGATGATGATGGGAAAGTGGAAACGCATCGTTATATCTTGGGTAACGTAACGCCGACCTGCCCCTGGTACTTGCCGCCGCGGTCCTTGTAGGACGTCTCGCAGACTTCGTCGGCCTCGAAGAAGATCACCTGCGCGCAACCTTCGCCGGCGTAGATCTTGGCCGGCAGGGGCGTCGTATTGGAAAACTCCAGCGTCACATAGCCTTCCCACTCGGGCTCGAAGGGCGTGACATTGACGATGATGCCGCAGCGCGCGTAGGTGCTCTTGCCGAGGCAGACCGTCAGCACGCTGCGCGGAATGCGGAAGTATTCCAAGGTGCGCGCCAAGGCGAAGGAATTCGGCGGGATCACGCAATAGCCCTTGCCGGAAACTTCGACGAAAGAATTGGGGTCGAAGTTCTTCGGGTCGACGATGGTCGAGTTGATATTGGTGAAAACGCGAAATTCGTCGGCGCAGCGGATATCGTAGCCGTAGCTCGACGTGCCGTAGGAAACGATTTTCTCGCCATTCACCTCACGCACCAGATCGGGCGAGAAGGGCTCGATCATGCCGTGTTCGGCCGCCATGCGGCGAATCCATTTGTCAGACTTGATGCTCATTGCCAGCCGCCGAAAAAGAGAAAGAGCGGATTATCCGCTCTTTCGGGGGGGGGTCAATACGCGTCAGGGCGGCGCAAGTCCGCCCCGCTGCGGCAGGTCAGGTGTTCTGAATCACGATGCTCGGGAATTTCGCGCTGTGGTCCTTGGCCTGGTCGGCGATCTTGACGGCGATGCGGCGGGCGATGCCCTTGTAGATTTCAGCCACGCGACCAGCGGGATCGGCAACGACGGTCGGCTTGCCGCCATCGACTTGCATGCGGATCGTCATGTCGAGCGGCAGCGCGCCCAGCATCTCGACCTCGTAATCCTTGCTCATCCTGTCACCGCCGCCGGAACCGAAGATGTGCTCCTCGTGGCCGCACTTCGAGCAGATGTGGATGCTCATGTTCTCGACGATGCCGAGGATCGGAATACCGACCTTCTCGAACATTTTCAGCCCCTTGCGCGCGTCGAGCAGGGCGATGTCCTGCGGCGTGGTGACGATCACCGCGCCGGTCACCGGCACCTGCTGCGCCAGCGTCAGCTGGATGTCACCCGTGCCGGGCGGCAGGTCGACCACCAGGTAGTCGAGATCCTGCCAGTTGGTGTCGCCCAACAACTGGTTGAGCGCCTGCGTGACCATCGGGCCGCGCCAGACCATCGGCTGTTCGGGATCGTTCAGGACGCCGATCGACATGGCCTGGATGCCGTGGGCCTCCAGCGGCTGGAGCTTCTTGCCGTCGGTGGATTCGGGTCGGCTGTCGGCAATGCCGAGCATTTGTGGCTGCGACGGGCCGTAGATGTCGGCGTCGAGAATGCCAACACTGGCGCCTTCGGCGGCGAGCGCCAGCGCCAGATTGACGGCGGTGGTCGACTTGCCGACGCCACCCTTGCCGGAGGCGACGGCGATGATGTTCTTCACGCCGGGCACCAGCTTGACGCCTTTTTGCACGGCGTGCGAGACGATTTTCTGGAAGACATTGGCTGAAACATTGCCGACGCCGGCAACGCCCTTGAGTGCCGCGACCACCGCCTGCCGGATCGGTTCGATCTGGCTCTTGGCTGGGTAACCCAGCTCGACGTCAACTGATACATCCGCGCCGCTGATCTTGATGTTCTTTGCACTGCGGCTGGTAACGAGATCGCGGCCGGTATTGGGATCGACCACCGCTTGCAGGGCCGACTGGATGGATTGTTCGGTGAGAGACATGGGAAACCTCATGGAATCTGGGTGGGGGAGACGTGGGCCGATTTTATCAGGCCACGACTCCCGCCAGATGGGGACGCCCCCCCGAACATTCAAGGCAAGCTTGTTAGTTGGCGATAGCCGGAGCGGGCGCGGTGGCTGGCGCGTGAATGCGGTCGCGGGTGCGCTCGCGATCGCGGGTCTGGGTCTGCTGTCCGGTCGGGTTACCAAGCTGGTCGCGGGTCTGGTCGCGCGTCTGGTCACGAGTTTGCGTGCCCTGTTGCGAGCTCTGCCCGGCGCCGCTGCCCTGACCACCCCCCATGCCGCCACCCTGACCGCCGCCGCCACCTCGGGCAAAAGCAGCAGTGGCCACGGTAGCGGAAATCAGCACAATCGCGATTGTCTTCAGTGTATTCATGATGTTTCTCCTGTGAAATGAATGAAATGTCGTCACCGCCCACGTCCCCCACCGCCCCCTCTCCCACCCCCTCCGCTACTACCACTGCTGCCAGTGCCAGGACTTCCGCCGCCGTTACCCCGGCCTGCGCCGTCCCCCGAGTTGGCTTCACGCTGGCGGGCTTCGTAACCGCTGCCGTAGGGCTTGCGCCCCGCCTCCGGCCGCAGGTTGCGCGCCACCGGGTCATCCGCCGCCTCCCCCAAAAAGGGTGCAGGGGTCGAGCGAATGAGATCCTTTGGCAGTGAAAGATTCAGGGGCTTCGCAGTCCGGGCCTCGGGCGCCGCAGGGACGTCCTGTCCCCATGCGGGCAGTGCCAGCGCCAGCAGCAATAGTGGAAGGTTGAAGGATTGGGTATTCATGGTGTCCGTGTTTTGGTGTCGTCATCATCGGCGCGGTGCGTAACAGTGCCATGTCCCGCCCGCCGCTGACTGTTTCAGATTGTTTCCGTGCGTATCCGCCTGATTGGGCGGCCCCTGTCCGGCGTTACACTGGGCCGCATGGCCACCCCCGCGCTGCCCCGCATTCTCATCGTCGATGACGACCCGGCCTTGCGGGAATTATTGACCACCTATCTGGTGGCGAACGGTTTTGTCGTCGCGGCGGTCGGTGATGGCGCCGCGATGCGCGTCGCGCTGGCCGGCGGGATGTCTGATGCCATCGTCCTCGACCTGATGTTGCCGGGCGAGGACGGGCTGGCGCTGACGCGCATGTTGCGCGCGCAATCGACGGTGCCGATCCTGATGTTGTCGGCGCGCGGCGAGGAGGTGGACCGGGTGATCGGCCTCGAAGTCGGCGCCGACGACTATCTGGCCAAGCCATTCGGCCCGCGCGAGCTGCTGGCCCGCTTGCGCGCCCTGTTGCGGCGCGGCCAGTCCGCGCCCGCCGCCCCGGCCTCGGCACCGCAACCACGGTTCGGCCCATTCAGCCTCGACCTCGCCAGTCGCCGGCTGCTGAAGGACGGCGTCGAAATCCGTCTGACGGGCGCCGAATTCGACCTGCTCGCCGCCTTCATCGCCCGACCCAACCGCGTGCTCTCGCGCGACACGCTGGTCGACCTGCTGAAGGGCTACGACCGCGACCCGTTCGACCGCAGCATCGACATTCGCGTCACCCGCCTGCGTCGCAAGATCGAGGCCGATCCGTCCGCGCCCGCCTACATCCGCACCGTGCGCGGCGAGGGCTATCTGGTCACCCCGCGCGGCGACCAGAGTTGAACACGCCGACCAGCCTGGCGCGGCAGAACACGCTGCTGCTCGCCGCCGCCTTCATCCTCATCGAATTACTGGCGGCGGTCGCCCTGTCAGCGTATCTGCTGCTGCCGCTGGCGCGGCGCTCGGCCGACGACCTGGCGGGCCTGATGATCCTGTCGGCGCAGACCTGGGCCGAATTGCCACCGCACACCCGCGTGGATTTCGAGGTCGAGTTGCGGGCGAGCCACGCACTGGCGCTGCGTGCTGAATCCCCTGGCGTGGGTGTCGATGAGTGGCACCCGCCCTATTTTTATCTGCTGGAAGATGCGCTGGCGCACCGCACCGGCGCGCGAAAACATCTGGTGCGCGAAAACGTCGGCGACGCGACTTGGTACTGGACAAATTTGCCGGCGGGAGACGGTTATCTGGCAGTCGGTCTGTCGGAACAACGCATCGCCGCCCAGCCGGTGACCGCCTTGTTGATTGCGTTGCTCGGCGGCTTGGCGCTGGCCGGCGGGATTGCCGTCTGGCTGGCGCGCCGCATCACGGCGCCGCTGGCGCGGCTGGAAGAAGCGGCCACGCGCATCGGCCAGGGCGAAAGCCCGGAATTATTGCCGGAAACCGGCCCGACGGAGTTGGCGGCGCTGGCCGGCCGCTTCAACGCCATGGCGCGCCAGGTGCGCGAGCTGCTCCAGGCCCGCACCACTCTGCTGGTAGGCGTCTCGCATGATCTGCGCACCCCGCTCGCGCGCATGCGCCTGGCGCTGGAACTCTTGAAACTCGACCCGACGCCGGCCCTGATTGAACGGCTGGAAAACGACATCGAGGAAATGAACGGGTTGATCGCCACCCTGCTCGACCTGGCGCGCGGACTGGAGCGCGAACCGCCGGTCACGGTCGACCTTGCCGACTGGCTGGGCGAACTCGCCGCCGATTTTTCGACGCCGGAACGCAGCGTCACCGTAACCTGCCCATCCTGCCAACGCGCCATTCCGCCGCGGGCCTTGCGCCGCGCCATTGGCAACCTGCTGCAAAATGCGCTGCGCCACGCCCCGGGCGCACCGGTGGAACTGGTCTGCATCGAGGACGCCGGACAGTGCCGCATCGGCATCCTCGACCGCGGTCCGGGCATCCCGCCCGACCAGATCGAAGCGATGTTCCAGCCCTTCCACCGCCTCGACCCGTCACGCAGCCCGGCCACCGGTGGCGCCGGGCTCGGGCTCGCCATCGTGCGCGAACTGGCGCGGGCCAACGGCTGGGATGTGCGACTTGAACCACGGGCGGGCGGCGGTCTGGCGGCCTGGTTGTGTATGTAAAAGTCGGCGCTGGCGGGACGGCGTAGCCGTCACGCCGCGTGACATGGGGACGGCGCGTGGCTTGGGGACGGCGCTAGAATGCACCGGTGAATTCATCATAAAGCCGCCACCATGAACCCCCGCCAGATTCTCGTCACCTCCGCCCTGCCCTACGCCAATGGCGCCATCCATCTTGGTCACCTCGTCGAATACATCCAGACCGACATCTGGGTGCGCTTCCAGAAACTCTCCGGCCACGAGTGCTGGTATGTCTGCGCCGACGACACGCATGGCACGCCGATCATGCTGCGCGCCGAGAAGGAGGGCATTTCTCCGGAGGCGCTGATCCGCCGCGTGCATGGCGAACACCTGCGCGATTTCACCGGCTTTCATGTCGCCTTCGACAACTACCATTCGACGCATTCCGACGAAACGCGCTTCTACGCCGAGGACATCTACAAGAAGCTGCAGGCGGCCGGCCTCATCGAGGTGCGCTCCATCGAACAGTTTTACGACCCGGTCAAGAAGATGTTTTTACCGGACCGCTACATCAAGGGCGAATGCCCGAAATGCGGCGCGGCGGACCAGTACGGCGACAGTTGCGAAGCCTGCGGCGCGGCCTATGCGCCCACCGATCTGAAGAATCCGCTCTCGGCCGTTTCCGGC
>JAUSBB010000031.1 GCA_030652245.1 Rhodocyclaceae bacterium
TTGGCGCCGGCAAATCGCCAAATAACGGCGTGCGCTGGAGCAGGGTGGCGAGGTGGTTTTCCATGTGGGTGCATTCTAGGCGAGAGCGGAAACCGAGAGCGGAAACCAGAAAACCATAGTAATTTTGTCGGGAACTTGTTAGACTGTTGGCACTCTCACAGACCGAGTGCTAAAATTCACCCCGAGGAGGCTTTCAACATGACCCACGCTTTGACTCTGGCCCATTTCAACACTTTCCCCCTCCCCTCCCCCACCGGCAGTATCGAGGCCTATATTCAGGCAGCGAATCGCGTGCCGCTGCTGACGGCCGAGGAGGAGCGGTTGCTTTCCTGCCGCCTGCGCGACGAGGGCGACCGCGAGGCGGCGCGCATGCTGGTCATGTCTCATCTGCGGCTGGTGATTGCCGTGGCGCGCGGTTATCTGGGCTATGGCCTGCCGCATGCCGATCTGATCCAGGAAGGCAGCGTCGGCCTGATGAAGGCGGTCAAGCGCTTCGATCCCGAACGCGGCGTGCGCCTTGTTTCCTTTGCCTTGCACTGGATCAAGGCCGAAATTCACGAATACATCCTGAAAAACTGGCGTCTGGTGAAGCTCGCCACCACCAAGGCGCAGCGCAAGCTGTTCTTCAACCTGCGCAGCATGAAAGCCGCGCTGTCCCAGGAAGCCCATGCCGAGCACGGCTTCGCCAGCCTGAGCCCCACTGAAGTGGCCACCGTCGCCCGCCAGTTGGGCGTCAAGCCCGCCGAGGTGGTGGAGATGGAGACCCGCATGGGCGGCATGGACATCTCGCTCGAACCGCTCTCGGACGACGATGAAGATCATTACGCACCGGCCGCCTACCTGGCCGCCGACATCAGCGTCGAGCCTTCGATGCAACTGGAGCGCAAGGAGCGTGACCGCCTGCACGACACCGGCCTCTCCGCCGCACTCGCCGAACTGGATGACCGCAGCCGCACCATTGTCCAGCGCCGCTGGCTGATGGATGACGATGAATCGGGCGCCACGCTCCACGAACTCGCCGCCGAATACGGCGTTTCCGCCGAGCGCATCCGGCAGATCGAAGCCAAGGCGATGCAGAAAATGAAGGGCGTGCTCGCGGCGCGGATGTAGCTGAACACCCGCCCCCCTTCGCCCCCCTCTCGGGGGGTTCTTTGCGGCTCGCTTTGCTCGCTTGTTACGGGGCGCTTCTTTTGACAGCGGAGCGTATTGCGGCTAGCGCCGCGTGCCGCGTTTGCTTGGGGCGGCCCGGCGCAAACGCTACATTTTCACGCTAATCAGTTTCCAGCCAGCAGCTTCTGCAAGTCCTCGGCTATCCGCTCCGGCGTTTCTCCGTAACGGATCAACAACCGCACTCGGCCTTGGCGGTCGTAGGCATAGCCGGTGGCGCTGTGGTCGATGCTGTAGCCCAGCGCCGTTTCGCCCTTGACCTTGCTATAGAACACCCGAAATTCCCGCGCAACTTCGCGGGTGTTCGCGACATCGCCGTAGAGGCCCAGAAAGCGGCTGTCGAACCAGGGCACATAGGCGGCCAGCACTTCCTGAGTATCGCGTTCGGGGTCGAGCGTGACAAACAGCACCTGCACCCGGTCGGCCGCCGGACCCAATAGGCGCATCGTCACCTGCAAGGTGGCCAGGGTGGTCGGACAGATATCCGGGCACTGGGCGTAGCCAAAGAAAACCACCACGGTCTTATTTGCAAAGTCGGCGCTGGGCCGCCCCAAGCCGACGTCAGCCCCCTGTGGGGGCAGCGAGCGGGGGTTGCGAGCGTGGGGGCCAATAAAGTCGGCGCTGGCGAGACGGCGTCCATTGTGGTCGGTGAGCCCATCGAGGGCAGACAGGCGGGCAAAATTGGCCCCGCTGATGTCGGTGGAGTGAAAGGCGGGCTCATTTGACCGGCTGCAGCCGGAGAGGTGCAGGGTAACCACCACCACGCCGATGGCCAGCAACACGGCGGCGACACGGAACATCAATTTGCGCACGCCGGGCTTGATCCGTCCGCCGGCTGGTTGGACGCCGCGCCCGCCGAGCAGGCTGGCCGCCACAATCAGCAGCAGCAGGATGATGACGATCTTGATGAACATGGCGCGCTAGCGCGCGACGAGCGCCGCCAGCAATTTGTCGTGGATGCCGCCGAAACCGCCGTTGCTCATCACCAGCACATGATCGCCCGGCGCCGCGACGGCGGCGATCCGCGCCACCAGATCGCTCAGGTCGTCAGTCACCGTCGCCTTGCCACTCAGGGGAGCCAGGGCGGCGGCGGCATCCCAGCCGAGATTGGCACCGTAACAGAACACCCGGTCGGCCGCCGCGAGACTGCCGGGCAGGGCGTCTTTCATGGCGCCGAGTTTCATGGTGTTGGAACGCGGTTCCAGCACGGCGAGGATGCGCGACGCACCCACCTTGCCGCGCAAACCGGCCAAGGTAGTGGCAATCGCCGTCGGGTGATGGGCGAAGTCGTCATAGACCTTCACCCCATTCACCGTGCCGCGCACTTCGAGCCGACGTCTGACGCTTTCAAAACGAGTAAGTGCGGCGAGTCCATGAGCCAGCGGCACGCCGGCATGACGCGCCGCCAGCAATGCGGCCAGCGCATTGCTGCGATTGTGCTCACCGACGAGCTGCCAGGTGATCGCCCCCATTTCACGCGCCCCCTGCCAGATAAGGAGCCGACCGGTCGCGTCGTCGCCCGTGGCGTGCCAACCGGAGATTTCATTGAAGCGCTCGACCGGCGTCCAGCAGCCACGCGTCAATACGCTTTCCAGCGCTGGTTCTGCGGCATTCGTCACCACTAGGCCATTCCCCGGGATTGTGCGCACAAAATGGTGAAATTGCGTCTCGATAGCCGCAAGATCGGCGAAGATATCCGCGTGATCGAATTCGAGGTTGTTCAGGATCGCCGTGCGCGGATGGTAGTGGACGAACTTGGAGCGTTTATCGCAGAAAGCCGTGTCGTACTCATCCGCCTCGACGACGAAGAACGATGATTTGCTGAAATTAGCCGATTTTTTGAAGTTCTGCGGCACCCCGCCGATCAAGAATCCCGGCTGCAGTCCGGCATCTTCGAGTATCCACGCCAGCATGGCTGCCGTTGTTGTCTTGCCATGGGTGCCGGCCACCGCCAGTACCCATTTTCCCTGCAGAATATTTTCGGCCAGCCACTGCGGCCCCGATACATAGGGCAGGCCGCGCGTCAGAATCGCCTCCAGCAACGGATTGCCGCGCGACACGGCATTGCCGACGACCCACAGGTCGGCATCCAAAGCCAGTTGGTCGGCCCCGAAGCCCTCAACCAGGTCGATGCCTTGAGCTTCCAGTTGGGTGCTCATCGGCGGATACACGTTGGCATCGCAGCCGGTGACACGATGGCCGGCGGCACGGGCGATCAGCGCGATACCGCCCATGAAGGTGCCGCAGATGCCGAGAATGTGGATGTGCATGGGCGAGGGTGTGGGATGCGGTTACGGATAGAATGGCTGCGTATTCTACGGGAGCAGGTTCCATGTCACGCCGCAACCATTCTCCACGCATCCCGAATCCAGGCGCGCCCGCCTTGCGTTCCGAGCTGGTCCATGCCGCCGCGCGGCTGATCGCCGAAGACGGCCTTGACTATGGCTTCGCCAAGAAGAAAGCAGTACGCCAACTGGGCCTGCCCGACGGTTTTCCGCTGCCTGGCAAC
>JAUSBB010000086.1 GCA_030652245.1 Rhodocyclaceae bacterium
TGCGCGCCCATCGCCACCAGGCAGTTGGCCAGATCGACCACCTCGGGTTCGCGTGCGGCATTCTCGATGACGGTCTCGCCATCGGCCAGGCAGGCTGCCATCATCAGGTTCTCGGTGCCGGTCACGGTCACCATGTCGGTGAAGAGTCGCGCGCCCTTGAGTCTGCCTTTGGCTCCCGTGGCCTTGGCATGGACGTAGCCGTGTTCAACCGTGACCTCCGCGCCCATCGCTGTCAGGCCCTTGATGTGCTGGTCGACGGGTCGCGCGCCGATGGCGCAGCCGCCGGGCAGTGAAACGCGCGCCTCACCACAGCGAGCCACCAGCGGTCCCAGCACCAGCACGGCGGCGCGCATGGTCTTGACCAGTTCGTAGGGGGCAACGGGGTTATCCAGCCCGGAAGCATCCAGAGTCGCCGTCTCGCCAGCGCCGACTTTTTCAACCTTGACGCCCATCTGCGCCAGCAACTTGAGCATGGTGTCGATGTCATTCAAGGCCGGCAGATTGGTCAGCGTCAGCGGCTCACGTGTCAAGAGCGCGGCGCACAGGAGCGGCAGCGCGGCGTTTTTCGCGCCGGAAATGGCGACCTCGCCCGCGAGCGGCGTGCCGCCCTCGATCAGCAGCTTATCCACGGGATGCCGCTTCCTCGGGCGTCAGGCATTGCATCGACAGCGCGTGCAGCACCTCGGATTCGAAATGTGGGTTCAACACGGCGTTGACGCGCTGCTGACGCTGGACGCGGCTCAGGCCCGCGAACGCCGGGCTGACAATCAGCGCCTCGAAGTGCCGCCCGTCGCCGTCTACGGCGAGCTGGCTGCAATCAAGGCCGGCGCGAATCCATTCTTCGATCTGTTGTGGAGTAAGCATTTTTATGTCCTCAAGTCGGCCAAGGCCGGGAAAGGCAGGGTCAGGACAAGGGCAGCAACTCGGCGGCGCCGTAGACCTCGGCGAGACTGACCAGATTGCCCGGCGGGTTGGCGACCCGTAGCGCCTTGCCCGCTGCACTGGCGGCACGCTGCCAGCCAAACAACACGGCCAGGCCGGAAGAATCGACATCGGCGACCGCCGCCAGGTCAAACATTGATTCACCGCCAGCCGCGGTTTCGGCTATCGCCGTCACGCCCTCGGCCAGCAACGCGGATGCGGTTTCCAGCGTCATGTTTCCCGAGACGGCCCAGTGGCCGTCGGCACGCTGAATCTGCTGGCTCATTTTGCCCTGGCGTCAGCGGTCTTGTTTTTTTCCTGCAGGCTGCGAATCAGACCATCGATGCCGCCAGCGCGAATTTCCTGCGCAAACGTGCTGCGATAGTTGGTCACCAGGCTGATGCCGCCGACCTCGATGTCATACACCTTCCAGCCTGCCGCGTTTTTTTCAAGGTAGTAGTCAAGCTGCGCCGGTTTGCCGCCGGTCTGCTTGATTTCGGTGCGCACCTTCACATCGGTTTCGGTCGCCGCCATCTTGAATGGCTTGAAAGAGATTTCCTGGTCGCGAAACTCGGTGAGCGCCTTGGAGTAGGTACGCACCAGCAGATCACGAAACTCCCCGGTCAGCACCCTGAGTTGCTCCGGCGTCGCCTGCCGCCCCTCGCGTCCCAGCGCCAACTGGGTCATGCGCTGAAAATTGAAATGCGGCAGCACCTTGGCTTCCACCAGTTCCAGCGTTTTTTTCGTGTTGCCCGCCTGGATATCCTTGTCCTTGCGCACGATGTCCAGCACTTCGTTGGTCACATTTTTGACCAACACATCGGGGGCAACGTCGCTAGCCACGACATTCACAGAAAACAGCAGGGCCGCAAACAGACCAATCAAACGCTTCATCTTGCTTCTTTCGTCGGTAAATGGTGCAAAAATCAATCCAGTAATTCGCGCGGCGGGTTGCCGTCGTGAACCAGATTGCGGCGGCGCTGCAGATAACCGTCGCGCACATAGGAATACTTGTCCAGCGCGGCTTCCTCGATCACCTTGTCGGCCGGCAGCAGATCCGCGCGCGTATCGACCAGGCGCAACCCCAGCAGGGAATTGCGCGTCGGCACATTACCGATGTTGGCCAGCGGATCGACCGCCACGTCCAGCACCAGACCGGCCGTGTCGCGCACCGTGCGCGGGCCGAAAATCGGCACCACCACATAGGCGCCATTGCCCACGCCCCAGCGGCCGAAGGTCTGGCCGAAGTCTTCCTCGTGTTTTTCCAGCCCCGCTTCGGTCGCCACGTCAAACAGGCCCAGAATGCCGACCGTGCTGTTGATCAGCACACGCCCCAGGTCGCTCACCGCCTGGTCGGGCTTGCCCTGCAACAGGTTATTCACGCCGATGAACAGGTCGGCGATGTTGCCGAAAAAGTTCGTGACACCCGTCCGCACGGGAGTTGGCAACACAGCGTCGTAGCCTTGCGCGACCGGCTTGATCAGCACCGTGTCGACCGCCTCGTTGAAACCATACACGGCGCGATTGAAGCCTTCGATGGGGTCCTTGGGATTGCCCGAAGTCGCGCAGCCGCCAAGGGACCCGGCCAGCGCAACCACGATCACCGCCGACCGGATGCGGGCGCCAATATTTTTGGGGTTCATGTCATATGCCATTTATTTCTTACCTTCGTCTCCAGATGCCTTGTCGAACATGAACTGGCTGATCAATTTTTCCAGCACCACGGCCGACTGCGTCTTTTTCAACACATCGCCCGCCTTGAGCATATCAGGGTCGCCGCCCACATCAAATCCAACATACTGCTCACCCAGCAAACCGGAGGTGTTGATCGTGGCGAAGGTATCGCGCGGAAAGTGATAGCGCTTGTCGACATTCATCGATACCAGTGCCGTATAACTTTCCACATCGAAGCGAATCTCGCTGACCCGCCCCACCACCACACCAGCACTTTTCACCGGCGCACGCACCTTCAAGCCACCGATGTTATCAAAGCGCGCCTGCAGCGCATACGTTTCACCAATATCCGTCGAGCCCAGATTGGCCGCCTTGAGTCCCAAAAACAACAGCGCGGCCAAGCCCAGCGCAACAAACAGGCCCACCCAGAGATCGATTACGGCACGGTTCATCAGATTCCCCTGAACATAAATGCGGTCAATACAAAGTCTGCCGCCAAGATCGCCAATGAAGAGGTCACCACGGTGCGCGTGGTGGCGCGCGACACGCCTTCGGCGGTCGGGTCGGCGTCATACCCCTCGAAAACGGCGATCCAGGACACCAGAACGCCAAACACAAAGCTTTTGATCACGCCATTCATGATGTCCTGGCGGAAATCGACGGCGGCCTGCATCTGCGACCAGAACGCGCCCTCATCCACGCCGATCAACTGCACGCCGACGAGATAACCGCCCAGCACGCCCATCGCCGAGAACAGCGCGGCCAGCATGGGCATCGAAATCACGCCGGCCCAAAAACGCGGCGCGACGACCCGCGCGATGGGGCTGACGGCCATCATTTCCATGGCCGAGAGTTGTTCGGTGGCCTTCATCAAGCCAATCTCGGCGGTGATGGCCGACCCCGCCCGGCTGGCGAACAGGAGCGCGGCAACCACCGGCCCCAGTTCGCGCACCAGGGACAGCGCCACCAGCACGCCCAGCGCCTCCGAGGAACCATAACGTTGCAGCGTGTCGTAACCCTGCAGGCCCAGCACCATGCCGACAAACATCCCGGACACCAGGATGATGATCAGGCTCAGAACGCCGGTGAAATAAATCTCGCGAATCGTCAGATGAAAGCGTTTCAGGGCCGTGCCGGAATACAACACGGTCATCAGCAGAAAACGACTGGCGAAGCCCAGCCGCCACAGGCGATCGGTCACCTGATGCCCGATCAGGCGCAATAGCTGTTGCACGCGGCCGTGGGTCATGACCACCACCGCCGCGGCTTGGAGGGCTGTTCCATCATTTCCTCGCCATAAGGTCGCGCCGGATACTGGAAAGGCACGGGGCCATCGGCTTCCCCCCAGACAAATTGATGCAC
>JAUSBB010000087.1 GCA_030652245.1 Rhodocyclaceae bacterium
ATTTTGTCGACCTCGTTCTGCGCCTGGTCGGCCAGGGTTTGCTGCGCCTTGCCCGTGACCTCGACTTCGCGTGTTTTGTTGCCGGTCTGGCTGACGATCTGCGCATAGGCCGACTGATAACTGGCCGTGCCATTGGCCATCGGCGTCTGCGTTTGCAAGGCGCCGAGCAGTTGGGCATTGCGGTTGTCGGAAACGCCGTTGGCGTTGATGGAAACAGTAAACACATCGCCGATAGACGGGGCGCCGGCAATCTTTATCGTCCAGCCGTTATAGGTGATGTCGGCACCAGCGGTGTAAGTAACACCGAGCGGGTTACCCGTGCCGGTACCGGTAACGTTGAATGTCGTCGCACTGGTGAAAGTGATAGTCACCGGCTGCTGCAGATTCACATTCGGCGGTGGCGGAGCATTGACTGTTCCTGCATTGACCGTCCCTGTGCCGCTGTTGGTCAGCGCCGCCGCCGTGCGGATCGGCGCGGCCGCCGCGATATTGCGCGCATCAACAATGGCTAGGGCGAGATTGCCGGCTCCGCCCCGGGTCGGCTGGATCAGGAAGCTGTCGCCAGCCACGGGTGTCCAGCTACCCGCCGCAATGGTGATGCCATCGACGTTCGTTGGCAGGCTCGCGCCACTTGCTACCACCGTGCTGTCCGCCAACCGGGTCAGCGTGTAGTTCGTACCGTCATAACTCAGCCGATAGTCGCTCGTCGTCAACGCACCCAGGTTGCTGATTGTCACCGCCGGACTCTGGCCCGGCACTGCGTTGTTGGCATTCGCCATCACCGTCGGCCCGGCCCGGCTGATGTCAAAATAATTTCCGCCCAGGCTCCCGGTCAAATCCTGCCCCAGCCGGTGCTGGTCATTGAAGTTCTGCGCCAGCGTCAGCGCAATGCGCCCCAGGCCGTTTTGCACCGGGTCGAGCGATTCGGCGCGGAAGGCGATCAGGCCGCCGAGTTTGCCGCCGCTCAGCAGGGATTCGGGCATGTTGACCGTCGTGCCCGTCGGCGAGCGCAGGGCGACGATGGTGCGCTCGGGGTCATCGGGCGCGGCGACGGCTTGCAGGGTGTAGTTCAGCGCGCCGACCACCAGCGGCTGGCCGTTGCCGATGAAAATGCTGTAGGTGCCGTCGTTCTGTATCTGCGTGGTGACGCGGATTTCCTTGTTGAGTTCGGCGACCAACTGGTCGCGCTGGTCGAGCAGGTCGTTGGCGGGCACCGCCGGTCCGGCCGCCTGGGCGACGATGATGCGTTGATTGACGTCGGCAATCTGCTTCGAGTAGGAATTGATCAGCGAAACTTCGCTGGTGATCTGGCTGTTGACGCCTTCCCGAATCTCGCGCAGGCGCTGGTCGACGGACTGGAAGCGGGCCACCAGCGACTGACTGGCCGAGAGCATGGCCTGCCGCGCGGGCAGCGACTGGGGGTTGGCCGCCACCTCCTGCACGCCCTTGAAAAAATCCGCCAGCGCCGGGGAGAGGCCCGCGCTCGGATCAGCGAGAAGATTGTCGATCTGCCGGATCTGCGCCAGATAACTGTCCATCTCGGCCGCGCCGGTTTGCGCCGACAACACCTGGCTGCCGAGAAACTGGCTGTAAACGCGCTGGATGGTGTCGACATTCGCGCCCTTGCCGATAAAACCCGCGCCGGTGAATTGCGGTGGATTGGTCGTCTGGACAATCCGCTGCCGCGAATAGCCCGGGGTCGAGGCATTGGCGATGTTGTGGCCGGTGGTAAGCACACCGGCCTGGGCGACGTTGAGGCCGCTGACTGCGACGTTGAATATTCCGCTGGCCATGATTTCTCCATGTAACAGGTTCAATATCGGCAATAACTGCCGACCATTGAGGGGTTACCGGAAATAGAGCAATAGTTATGCCAAGCTAGCCAACCAGCGCGGTTCTCAGTGTCGGGCCGCCGATGATGCGTTCGAGCTTGGACGCATACAGCGGATCGGTGGCGTAGCCGGCGCGTTGCAGGCCGCGGGCGAAGCCGGCGGCGTCCGTGCTGGCGACGACTTCCCGGTAGCGTGGCGATTTCGCCAGGAGTTGCGCGTAATCCTGAAAGGCTTCGGCATACGAGCCATAGGCGCGAAAGCGTTCGACGCGCTGTTCGGCGACACCGCCAACATATTCCGTGGTGGGTGCGCTGACCACGGCGCCCTGCCAGTTGCCGCCGGCCTTGATGCCGAACAGGTTGTAACTGGGGCGACCGTCGGCCGCGCGCGGCTCGGCGCGTCCCCAGCCGCTTTCCAGTGCCGCATGCGCGACCATGAAATGCGGCGGAATGCCGGTCTGCTGGCTTGCCGCCGCGGCATGCGGCCAGACGCTGTTCACAAAGGCCTGCGTCTGGCCGTCGCCCGCTCCTGAAATGGCCGCGGGTGTTGAAATGGCCGGCAAGGCGGGCCGCACGGGGCTGCTGTCGATCGGCAGCGGCGGCGGTGCACGGTCGGCGGGCAGCGGGTAGGCGCGTTGCGCCGGCCCAAGCGGCAGCGAACGGGTTGGCGGCATGAGGGGAATCCCACCTTCAAAGTCGGGTGCAACCACTGCATCGGGCCGCGACAGTTGACGTTCGATCACCGCCGCCAAACCCACGCCACCCTTTGCGGACATCACTTGGGCCAGTTGCGCATCAAGCATCTCCTGATAGAAGCGCGTCTGATCACTGTCAAACATGCCGTCCTGCGGCGTGGCCGCGCGCATCGACTTCAGGATCATCTGCACGAACACCGCCTCGAACTGCTGCGCGGTCGCTTTCAGCGCCTGCGGGTCAGCCTTCTTCAAGTCGCCCTTCAGCGCGGTGAGCGATTGCGTGTCGAAAATCGAGGGGACGGAAGTCGCGGAGTTCATCGTCTTGAAGTGTGCCCTGTCCCGGCAACGGCAATCGCCAGAACATGGCGGCAATTCGTGCCGAGTTAAATGATCTCCAGCTCGGCGCGCAGCGAACCCGACATCTTCATCGCTTGCAAGATGGCGATCAGGTCTTGCGGATTGGCGCCGAGGGCGTTGAGCGCTTTCACCACGTCGGCCAGATTCGCCCCGGTCTTCAGGGTCTGCAAGGCGCCGCCCTCTTGCTTGATCTCGATGGCGACGTTGGTCACGCCCACCGTCTGCCCGCCCGAGAATGCGCCCGGCTGGCTGACGGTATTGTCGGCCGTGATCGAAACGGAAAGGTTGCCGTGGGCGACGGCGCTCTCGTCGATCATCACGGCGCGGTTCATCACCACCGAACCGGTGCGCGCATTGACGATCACCTTGGCCGCCATCGGCATCGGCGTCACGTTGATATTTTCCACCGCACCAAGGAAGGCGACGCGTTCGCTCGGATTGACTGGCAGCCTGACCTGCACCTGGCGCGCGTCGATCGCGCTGGCCGTGCCCTGGCCCATGGCCTGGTTAATCGCATCGGTGACGCGGTGGGCGGTGCCGAAATCCGTGCGGCGCAATTCCAGACTAACGATATCGCCCTGGCCAATGCTCATCGGCACTTCGCGCTCCACGGTCGCGCCATTGGCGATGCGGCCCACGGCAAGGTGATTGATGGTGGTCTTCGATCCGGCGGCCGAGGCGCCCGCGCCACCCACGACGATATTGCCCTGCGCCATGCCGTAGGTTTGCCCGTCGGCGCCCTTGAGCGGCGTCATGACCAGCGTGCCGCCCCGCAGCGACTTGGCGCTGCCGACCGAGGAGACCGTCACGTCGATGGGCTGGCCGATCCGCGCAAAGGGCGGCAGGTCGGTCGTCACCATCACCGCCGCGACATTCTTCAATTGCATCGTCTGGCCCGGCGGCAGGGAAACGCCCATGCGCGAGAGCATATTGACCATGCTCTGCGTGGTGAACGGCGTGTTCTCCCCCGTGCCGTCCAGGCCGACGACGATGCCGTAACCCACCAACTGGTTATTGCGCACGCCGGCAATCGAGGCGATTTCCTTGATGCGCTCGGCGCGGGCGGCATCGGACACCAGCAAGATGGCGAAGACCCACATCATGCCAATCAATATTTTATGCGTGGTGCTCATGATGGTTCTTTCAGAAAGGCAGGAAAGTCAGGAAAAAGCGCCCCAGCCAGCCCATGACCTGGGCCGAATCGATGAAGCCATTGGCCTTGTATTCGATGCGCGCATCAGCGACTTGTACGGACTGCACGGTGTTGCTGGCGGTGATGGTGTTGGGGTTGACCACACCCGAGAAGCGGATGAACTCCTCGCCTTCCTTGAGGCCGATCTGCTTCTCGCCCGACACCAGCAGGTTGCCGTTGGGATAAACCTCGATCACGGTCACCGTCAGCGTGCCGGTGAAATTGTTCGACGAGGCATTCTCGCCCTTGCCTTCAAACGTGGTGCTGCTGTTCGCCCCGACCGTGGTGCCCTGGAAGGTCTTGAACGGCAGGCCGGCGATCGTCGGCACGCCGAGCGAAGCATCGTAGCTGCGGTCGGCCTTGGTGTCGGATTTCTTCGCCGCCGCGGTCTTTTCGGCAATGTTGATGGTGATGGTGTCGCCGATGTAGCGCGCCCGCCGGTCTTCGAACAGCGGCCGCGCGCTGGCGACGTTGTAGATGCTGCCGTTGGCGGGGGCGGCGAGACTCTTCAGCTCCGGCCGGATGGTCATCGGCTGATGCACGCCGGTCGGCGGCGGGGTGGTGACGCAGCCGGCGAGCAGGCCGCATAGCAGCAGTAGTGGAGTTAGTGATTTCATAGTTGCGTCAGCCTGGCGAGCATCTGATCGGAAGTCGACACCACCTTGGAATTCATCTCATAGGCGCGCTGCGTCTGGATCATGTTGACCAGCTCTTCCGCCACATTGACGTTGGAGGTTTCAACCATGCCCTGGTTGAGCAGGCCGGCGCCGTTGCTGCCCGGAGTGTTCGGGGTGGGCGTGCCGCTCGATGCGGTTTCGACAAACAGGTTTTCGCCGGTGCTTTGCAGGCCGCCCGGATTGATAAAGGTGGCCAGTTGCACGGTCCCCAGTTGGGTCGGCGTCGGATTGCCGGTCTGCGTCACCGAGACGATGCCGTCGCGGCCGATGGTGATGGCGATGGCATCGGCGGGGATGGTCAGGGTCGGCGACAGCGGGTAACCGCTCGGCGTGACGATCTGGCCGGTGCTGTCGCGCTGGAAGGCGCCGCTGCGCGTGTAAGCCAGCGTGCCGTCCGGCATCTGGATCTGGAAATAGCCCGCCCCGTTGATCGCCATGTCCAGGGAGTTTTCGGTGCGTTGCAGGCTGCCCTGCGTATGGATGTGCTCGGTCGCAATCGTGCGCACGCCGACGCCGATCGTCAGCCCCGAGGGAATCTGCGTCTGCTGGGTCGACTGGGCGCCCGGCTGGCGCAGGTTCTGGTAGAGCAGGTCCTCGAACACCGCACGCTGGCGCTTGAAGCCGTTGGTGCTGACGTTGGCGAGGTTGTGCGAAATGACATCGAGATGCGTCTGCTGGGCATCGAGGCCGGTTTTGGCGGTCCAGAGGGAGCGGATCATCTATCTTTCCTTTTAGCGTTGCGCCAGCACTTGCGTGGCGGCGCGGTCGTTCATTTCGGCATTGGTCAACAGCTTGATCTGCATCTCGAACTGGCGCGCTAGCGAGATCATCGTCACCATCTGTTCGACCGGATTGACGTTGCTGTTTTCGAGGTAGCCGGCCGCCACTTTCACCCCTTCGTCCTGGGGCGCGGCATCGCCGGCAGTCATGCGGAACAGGCCGTCCGGGCCGCGCTTCAGGTCGGCTTCGGGCGGATTGACCAGCTTGATGCGGCCCACGGCGGTCACGGTGTTTTGCGCGCCGGTGGCGGCCGTCACCGAGATCGTGCCGTCCCGTTCGATGGTGACGCGGGAATCAGGCGGCAGCGTGATCGGCCCGCCATCGCCCTGCACCGGAATGCCGCCGCGGGTTTGCATCACGCCGTTTTCGGAAATCTCGAAACCGCCGTTCCGGGTATAGGCTTCGCTGCCATCCGGCAGGGCCAGCGCGATCCAGCCGCGGCCCTTCACGGCGACATCGTAGGTGCCGCCGGTGTGCATCAGCGCGCCCTCTCTGAAATCGCTGTGCGTGCTGGCATCGACGGCGAATGCCCGCGTCGGCAGGGCGGCCGGTGCGTTGTGCGTTTGCACCTGCGCGGCGCGCAGGCGATGCTCCTCCGCGCGATAGCCATGCGTGGCGACGTTGGCGAGGTTGTGCGCCACGGCCGCCTGCCGCCCCAGCGTGGCGCTGGCGCCGGTCATCGCGGTGTAGATCAGTTTGTCCATGATTTTTGCGCCGTGTTACCAGAGCCGACTTTTAACGGAGATTGACCAGGGTCTGCAAAATCTGGTCCTGCGTCTTGATGGTCTGCGCATTGGCCTGATAGGCGCGCTGCTGGGTGATCATCGACACCAGTTCCGCCGTCAGGTCGGTGTTCGATTCCTCGATCGCCGCCGACTGCAACACGCCGAGCGAACCGCTGCCCGGCACGCCGACCAGCGGCTGGCCGGACTCGGCCGTCTCGCCCCACTGGTTGTTGCCCAGCGAGGTCAGACCATTCGGGTTGTTGAAGTTGGCGAGCACCACCTGTGCCAGGTCGCGCGATTGACCGTTACTGTAGCGGCCCTGGATAGTGCCGTCGGACGCGATACTGAGGCCGGACAGGCGACCGGAGGTATAACCGTCCTGGGCCACGCTATTGACGCCGAAGATGTTGCCGTATTGGGTTGATCCGGTCAGGTTGAGATTGAAAATGAGCGGCGAGGTTGCGCCCGTCGTCACCGCGTGGGACTGGGCAATGATGCCAAGCGCGGGGGCCGTCAAGGCGCCCGTGCTATTGAAGGTCAGGGTGGTGGCTGCCGAGGGGCCGCCGCCGTCCAGGTTGGAATAAAGACTCCAGTTATTGGCGCTGTCCTTCTTGAAAAACATCGACATCAAATGCGGATTTCCGAGAGAGTCAAAGACGGTGATCGAGGTCGAGCTATTGTAGGAAGTCGGATCGTTCACGTTGAACGGAACGGCATTGACCGGCTGGCGCGAGTCCAGGTTGAGGCCTATACGGGCGCCAACACTGGAGTTACCGGTCGCTTGCGGCTGCAGGTCCGCGGTGTTGATGAATATCTCCGCCGGCGTCGATGGCACGATGATGTTGGCGGCATTGGCCAAGTAGCCGGTAAGCCGATAGCCGCTGGCATTGACGACATAGCCGTCCTTGTCGATATTGAACTGGCCGTTGCGGGTGAAGGTGGTGGCGCCGCTGTTGGACAGACGGAACATGCCCTGGCCGTTGATGGCGATGTCAAGCGGATTGCTGGTCACCGTCAGGTTGCCCTGGGTGAATTGCTGGCTGATGCCGGCCACCGAGGTACCGATGCCGATCTGGTTGCCGCCGCCGAGGGTGGCCGCAAAGACGTCGCCAAACAGGGTGGACGACGACTTGAAGCCGACCGTGCCGGAGTTGGCAATATTGTTGCCGACCGTATCGAGCGACTTGGATGCCGCATTCAGTCCGCTCAACCCTTGTTGAAAGCCCATGGCTGTCTCCCGTTAACTCGTTGTTCGATTAGAGAATTTCTTTGATGTCCGCCAGGCCGAAGGCGCCCAGCGAACCCACATTGACTGTCATGCCTTGCGCGCCGCGGGTGATGCTGGACACCATGCCCAGCGCCAGGGCGTTGGCCGTGACCTTTTTGCCGCCCTGTTCGGCGGCGATACTCACGGTGAAACTGCCGTCCGCGACCGGCGCGCCGGCGTCGTTCTTGCCATCCCAGGCAAAACCATTCACGCCGGCGGGCAGCGCGCCGAGGTTGATCGTCCGCAGCACCAGGCCGCTGGCATCCTTGATGGCGACGGCGACCTGGTCGGCCGGACCGCTGAGTTCCAGCGCGCCGACTGCCGCGCCTTCGACCAGTTGCAGCGCTGAACCGGGCACCAGCACGCCGCGCCCAACGAGGGCGGCCGCCTGCATGGCCTGCGCGTCCGCGGTGTTGCCGAGCATTTTCTGCAAGGTGGCGTTCAGCCGCTCGATGCCGTCCACCGTGCTGATCTGCGCCAGTTGCGAGGTCATCTGCGCGCTGTCCATCGGCGCGGTCGGGTCCTGGTTCTTCAACTGGGCGGTCAGCAGGGTGAGAAAGCGGTTCTGGATGTCTTCCGTGGCCGACTTTTTGCTGTCGCGCGTGACATTCAGTGCGGCGTAAATGTCGGCGGCGGGATTGCTGGTGGCGCTGGCGGTTGCGGTCGTCATGCTTGTCTCCGGTTACTGTCCGATGGCCAAAGCCTTGGTCATCAAGGTCTTGGCGGTATTCATCACTTCGGCATTGGTCTGGTAGGCGCGCGAGGCGGAGATCATGTTCACCATTTCCTCCACCACGTTCACATTCGGCATCGACACATAACCCTGCTCGTTGGCGGCGGGGTTGGCGGGGTCGTAGGTCAGGCGCAGCGGAGCTGCGCTGTCGACCACCTGCGTCACGCGCACGCCCATGCCGCCGCCTTCGACCGCCGTGGCCTTGAACACCACCTGCTTGGCGCGATAGGGTTGGCCGTCGGCGCCGGCCACGCTGTCGGCGTTGGCGAGGTTGCTCGCCACGGCATTGAGGCGGGCAGACTGCGCGGTCAGCGCGGAACCGGCGATGGCGAAAATCCTGAAGTCGCTCATGGCTTACTGGCCCTGGATGGCGGTTGTCAAAGTGCGGAAGCGGCGGTTGATGAAAGTCATCAGCGCTTCGACCTGCATGGCGTTTTCGGCGAAGGCGGCGCGCTCGACATCCATGTTCACCGTGTTGCCGTCGACGGCGCCCTGATATTCGGTGCGATATTTCGCGGCGATGCCGGAGGGCAACGCATCCGCGCCAACCAGATGGCCCGCGTGGGTGCGCGCCAGGCCCGCATCCGTTCCACCCATGGCACCGGCCAGCGCCGACTTGAAATCGATGTCGCGCGCCTTGTAGTGCGGCGTGTCGGCATTGGCAATATTCGACGCCAGCATTTCCTGCCGCTGACTGCGCAAGCGCAGCGCCGTCTGGGTAAAGCTCAAGTCCTGTTCAAGGCGGTCGATCATGATGATGGGCGGCAAATTAGTTTTGGCAGTAACGCTATGCACTAATCGTGCCACTTCAGGTTTCAGGGGTCAGGTTTCAGAGGGTAGGGGGAGAGGCGGCAATTCTTGCCAGTTACGCAAGGGAAAAGCGGCAAAAAAGTCAGCTTTGCCGCGTCGGTCATGTGTTGCGTAGCGTGCTTCAATTAGCCATGCTCCGCAAAATCGCCAACGCCTCTGTCTTCTGTCTCCTGACCTCTGTCTCCTGCAACCTGATAGCCCAGCAGGATCCCGCGCCGGTCAAAAAAGCCATCGAAAGCTGGCTCAAGGTCCAGTCCAAAGGTCTGCCCGGCCAGGTAAGTGTCGAAATTGGCAATCTCGACCCGGGCAATCAGCTCGCGCCGTGCAACAGCTTCGATGTCAGCCGCCCGCCCGGCGCGCAGGCCTGGGGCCGCACCAACGTCATGGTACGTTGCCTCGATGCGTCCGGCTGGCGCGTCTATGTACCGGTGCATATCCGTGTCAAGGCCGATTATCTGATCAGCGCGCGCCCCATCGCGCAGGGACAGATCGTCGCGGCGAATGACCTGGCTACCCAGTGGGGCGATCTGTCCGACCTGCCCGCGAATATCCTCACCGATGCCAGCCTGGCCGTCGGCAAGGCGGCCGCCACATCGATCCCGGCCGGCCGGCCGCTGCGTACGGATATGCTCAAAGCCCTGTGGGTGGTGCGCCAAAACCAGACAGTCCGGGTCGTATCAAGCGGGCCGGGCTTTGCCGTGAGCAACGAAGGCCGCGCGCTCAACAACGCCGTCGAAGGTCAGGTCGCCCAGGTTCGGCTAGGCAATGGCCAGGTCATCAGCGGAATTGCCAAAGCCGGTGGCACAGTGGAAGTCAGCTACTGAAAATACATTTATAATCAACGCAATGAAATCGACAGCGGCAATTCATTTGTTCTCTAAGGTTTTTGCCCGCCGTGCCGTAAATAGCCCTAGAGAGACGCCCTGCGCGAAAGGAAATTAACGTGAAGATCAACACTGCCCTCCCCGCCGTCGGCAAAGCGCCGGATTCCGTCCGTGCCAAGAACGCTGACGCCGCGTCGCCCCAATCCGCCGCAGGAACGGCGGCGCGTGTCGATATTTCCTCGCTTTCCGCCCACATGCAGAAAGTCGGCGCTGGCGAGGCGCCGGTAAACGCGGAACGCGTCGCCGAAATCAAGGCCGCGATCACCGAGGGCCGTTTCCAGATCAACCCCGAGCGCATTGCCGACGGTCTGCTGACCAGCGTGCGCGAGATGCTCGGTCGTCCCCACGCTGCCAACTAAGCCGACCGCCTGATCCGGCGTGACGCCTCCCTCTGTTCTTAATCCTGCGTTGCTGCTTGGCAACACGTTGAACGAAGAGATTCGACGTCTCGGGGAATTCGTCGGAGTTTTGCAGCGCGAGCAGGAACTGCTTACCCGGGGCGATATCGAAGCCCTGTTGCCGCTCACCGAAAATAAAACCAGCCTGACCAACCAGCTTGCCGACCTCGCCCAGGCGCGCGAGCGGCAATTGGCCCAACTCGGTCTGGCCGGTGGACGCGCCGGCATGGAAGCCTGGCTGGCCGGCCACGGTGAAGACCACGCCAAAGCGTGGCAAAAACTGCTGGATCTCGCCGCCCTGGCCCGCGAGCAGAACGCCACCAACGGCAAGCTGATCGGCCTGCACATGCAGCACAACCAGCAGGCCTTCGCCATTTTGATGAATGCCAGCAACCGGGCGATGACTTACGGCCCGGACGGCCAGCAATCCGCCGGGTTAGGCAGTCGCATCCTGGGCTCCGCCTGAGTTATTCAGGCAAGGCCAGCTCTTTTACTTGGTCCGGCGTCTTCGCTTCCATGTTGATGGCGACGCGGCGGTTGCGCTGGCGGCCTTCGGCGTTGGCGTTGTCGGCGATGGGGCGCTGTTCGGCATAGCCGGTCGCGGTCAGGCTGCGCGGATCGACGCCCGTTTCGATGAACAGCCGCACCACGCTCGCGGCGCGTGCGCCGGAAAGTTCCCAGTTGGAAGGAAACAGCGGCGTGTTGATCGGCGCGTTGTCGGTATGCCCTTCGACGGTGATCGGAAAATCCGTGGTGGAGAGAATCTGCCCGACCGCTGTCAGCGCCTTGACCGCGGGGGCTTGCAGGCGCGCTTCGCCAGAATCGAACAGCACGCTGGCATTGATTTCGACGGTGATGCCCAAGGCCCCTTCGGTCACTCGCACCTGGCCCTGCTGCACCAGGGGGGCCAGCGCAGCGGTGATTTCCTTCGCCTTGTTGCGCAGCGTTTCGCGGTTCTGCTGGCGCTTGGGGTCGATCTGGGGTTTCTTGACGGGAATGCCGACCGGCAGCGGCGCGTTGGGATTGATTTGCACCAGCGCCCCTGTGGCGCTGCCCGGCACATTGCGAAACGCCGACGAGATCGAGTCGGACAGGATGCGATATTTACCCTCATTCACCGACGAGAGCGCATACATCACGACAAAAAAGGCGAACAGCAGGGTGATGAAATCCGCATAGGAGACGAGCCAGCGCTCGTGGTTTTCGTGCTCTTCTTCGCCTTTGCGCCGTCGTCCCATGACCGAACCCATCGTCAGACAACATAGCCCTGCATGCGGGACTCGATGATGCGTGGGTTATCCCCATTCGAGATGCCGATCAGGCCGTCGATGAACATCTCGCGGATGGCCACCAGGCGATTGATGTTGAACAGCAGTTTTTTGGCGATCGGCAGGAAGATCAGGTTGGCCGCGCCGACGCCGTAAATCGTCGCAACGAAGGCCACCGCGATCCCGGCGCCGAGTTTGGAGGGGTCGGAAAGATTTTCCATGACATGGATCAGACCCATCACCGCGCCGAGGATGCCGATGGTCGGCGAGTAGCCGCCGGCCGCCTCCCAGATCTTGGCCGAGAGCTTCATCTGCTCCGCGTAGGCGTCGATCTCGACTTCCAGCACGCCGCGCAGACGATCCGGCTCGACGCCATCGACGAGGAGTTGCAGCCCCTTCCGCATGAAGGGGTCGGTGATCGTCATTGCCTGCGCCTCCAGCGCCAGCAAACCTTCCTTGCGCGCCACATGGCTCCAGCGCACCATCTGTTCGATCAACTGGTCAGGGTTGGTCGGCGGCGGCACAAACACCCACTTGACCATCTTGAGGCCCATCACAAAAACCGCCAGCGGGCTTTGCAACATGACGGCGCCCAGCGTGCCGCCGATGACGATCAGAAAGGCCGTCGGCTGAACGAGAGAACCGACATGCCCGCCTTCGAGCACCTGCCCGCCCAGGATGGCGAAAATACCGAGCGCCAGACCGGCGATGCTGATCTTGTCCATGTTCATGCGGGGGTGGGTTGCGCGAATTTCGGTTTGCGACTGTTGCGCCGCACCGCCGGTTGCCGCGCGCCCGCGTCACCCAGCATGGTGGCACGCAGGCGGGCGACGGCCTGCGTGTGCAACTGGCAGACGCGCGACTCGGTCACGCCCAGCACCGCGCCGATTTCGCGCAGGTTCAAATCCTGCTCGTAGTAGAGCGCCATCATCATTTTTTCGCGCTCCGGCAAGCCGGCGATGGCCGCGACGAGCCCCCCGCGCAGGTCGCTTTCTTCGAGCAGTACCAACGGATCGGACGCGACGCCGGCGGCGTGCCGCTCAAGATAATCGTCGTTCTCCTCGGCCAGGTCTTCGAGATAAACGATTTGATGACCGCGCGCATCCTGCAACAGCTTCTGATAGTCGGCCAGCGGCATCTCCAGCGCGGCCGCCAGTTCGCCCTCGCTGGCATGGCGTCCCTGCTGGTGTTCGAGTTTCTGGATGGCGCTCTCGACACGGCGCATTTCCTTGCGCAGCCCTCTCGGCAGCCAGTCGTTTTCGCGCAGGCCGTCGAGCATGGCGCCACGCACCCGCTGCACCGCGTAAGTTTCAAATTGCGCGCCCAAGCCCTCCTCGAAACGCCCCAGCGCATCGAGCAGGCCGAGCATGCCGTTTTGCACGAGGTCGTCCACCTCCACGCTGGCCGGCAGTCGCGCCATCAGATGAAAGGCGATCCGCTTGACCAGCGGGACATATTGATTGACGAGCCGCTCTTTTTCGAGCGTGCCCTGGGAGGTGTACATCGTTGCCATCGGTGTATTTATAACACCGAATCCCAGAGTCCCGCCCCAGCCTCGGCGGATGGATTGGGACAGACATAGGTCGCGGCGCCGTTCGCCTCGACCCGCGTCATGCCAAGATAATCGAGCCGAACACCCAGATACTCGCGGGTCACGCGTTGCAGGTTGTCGAAGACCGCCTGCGCCTCCGGGGCCGAGCGGGCATGCGTGATGGTAATCCGGAAGTGTCCGCAGCCCTGCTCGCGCGCGACGCGCTTGATCCTTGCGTAGGCATCGATCACATCCGTTTCGCGCGCCGCCACCGCCAACGTCACGGCGGACGCGCCGAACAGCCTGCGCAGTCCGTCTGCCTGATCGCGCATCATTGCAGGATTAGACAAATGCCGGCTCCCGCGCCGCTTGATTCGCGGCGGGCATCACCAGCCCCAGCTCTTCCGTTTGCAGTCGATGCGCCGATTCCGCCTTGGGCTGCTTGAAGGCACGATGCAGCAGATAGTTGCGGTTGGGCAGGTGCAGGTCTTCCGGCACGCGCTGGCCATTCGCGACATAGGCCAGCAGCAGGCCGTGCCGCACCACGGCATCGAGCGCCGGCGCCAATGAAGCCGTCTCGTCCACCTTGGTCAGGATGCAGCCGGCGAGGTCTTCACCGGCGTAGCTCTTGATCACGTCGTCGAGCGTGTCGCCGCGGCTGGTGGCGTTCAGCATCAACAGCCGCCGCACCGCGCCGGCGCGCGTCAGCATCGCCGCCTGTTCGGCCACCATGCGGTCGCGCTGGCTCATGCCGACGGTATCGATGAGCACCATGTGCTTGCCGCGCAGATCGGTCAGCGTGCGCCGCAGGTCTTCGCTGTCCCTGACCACATGCACCGGCACGCCGAGGATGCGACCATAGATGCGCAACTGCTCATGGGCGCCGATCCGGTAGCCGTCGGTCGTCAGGAGCGCCAGCTTGTCGGCGCCGTAGCGCACCACGCAGCGCGCGGCGAGCTTGGCCGTCGTGGTGGTCTTGCCGACGCCAGTCGGCCCCACCAGCGCGAACACGCCGCCCCGGTCGATCAGGTCGTTTTCGCTGGTCAGCGTGCGCAGGCGGCGATTGACCGCGCCGACCAGCCATTTGCGGCCATCCTGTTGCGCCAATTCACTCGGCATATCCTCGACCAGCCGCCGCGCCAGCACGCCGGAAAAGCCGGCCTCCAGCATTTCACCGAGCAACTGCGCCTTGGCGGGCGCGTGACGGGTCATGTCGCTCCAGGCGAAACCGGCCAATTGACGTTCAAGCATGCTCCGGATGCTCTGCATCTCGGTCATCAGTTGCCGCACCTCCGCGCTGCCTTCCATGCCGCCGCCCGGTTCTGCCCGAACGCTGTCCAGAAAAGCGTGCGCGGCAGGCGCGGCCATTTCCGCTGGTTTGTGCGCGAGCGTTGGCGCGGGTTTTGGTGGCAGTGGCCGCAGCTTCACCTTGTCTTCCCCGACCGGCGCGGAATCCTGGCGCGCACTCTCCTGCTGCCAGGGTTGCCAGGGCTGAAAAGGCAACGGCGCCCGCGCCTTGGCCGACAGACTGACGGTGTAATCATCCTCGCTCGACGCGCCACCACTTGTCGCTCGCGCCGTAAAAGTCGGCGCTGGCAGAACGGCGCCAGCCGCCTTCTGTCCCCTGTCCCCTGACCCCTGATCCCCGACCCCTGTCAGAGCATCCAGGCTGTCGGCCGACATGGCGGTGATTTCCACGCCGCCGGGCACCGCCTTGTTGGAAACGACAATCGCCTCCGGGCCAAGCGCTTCCTTGACCTTGCGCAGCGCCTCGCGCGCGCTTTCGCCGAAAAATCGTTTTACTGTCATGTCATTTCCTTTGCTGTGTTTCGCCGCTTAGGCTTTTGCACCGATGACGGCCGTCACCTTGATCGTTTTCGAATCAGGAATTTCACTGTTCGCCAGCACCTTCAGGTTCGTCCAAGCACGGCGCAAAAAGCGCGACATCAGCCAGCGCAATCCGCTCGGCACGAGCAACACCGCGGGCAAGCCGAGATCTTCCTGCCGCTTGGCCGCCGCCACGGTTTCGCGCAACAGCGTATCGGCCAGGCCCGGCTCGATGCCCGAACCATCGGCGCCCGCCCCTTGCATTGCCTGCGCCAGCAGGCGTTCCAGGCCCGGTTCGAGCGCCATCACCGCCAGTTCCTGACCGTTCGGATAGAGCTGCTGGACAATCGCCCGCCCCAGATTGACGCGCACCAGCGCCGTCAGTTCCGCGGGGTCTTGCGTGCGCGGCGCATTTTCGGCCAGCGTCTCGATGATGGTGCGCATGTCGCGGATATTGACGCCTTCTTCCAGCAGGTTTTGCAGCACGCGCTGGGCGGTGGACAGCGGCAGCGCCTTCGGCACCAGCTCTTCGATGAGCTTCGGCGCGTCCTTCGCCAGATGGTCGAGCAGCGCCTGGGTTTCCTGGCGCCCCAGCAGTTCGGCGGCGTGCGTCATGATGAGATGATTGAGATGGGTGGCCATCACCGTGCCGGCGTCGACCACCGTGTAACCCATGATCTGCGCCTGGTCGCGGAGATTCTGCTCGATCCAGACCGCCGGCAGGCCGAAGGCCGGGTCCCGGGTCGGGCTGCCGGCCAGCGGCCCGCTGACGCGGCCGGGATTGATGGCCAGATGCATGCCCGGATAGGCTTCGCCGACGCCGACCTCGACACCTTTCAAGGTGATGCGATAGCCATTCGGCTTGAGCTCCAGGTTGTCGCGGATATGCACCGGCGCGGAGAGGAAGCCCACTTCCTGGGCGAACTTTTTGCGCAAGCCGCGAATGCGCTTCAGCAGTTCGCCATCCTGACCGCGGTCGACCAGCGGGATCAGGCGGTAGCCAACCTCCAGGCCAAGCACATCGACCGGCGCGACATCCGCCCAGCTGGCCTCGACGTTCTCCTCTGGCGACACGGCAGCGGCGGCAGGTTTTTCTTCCGCGACGGCGGCGGCCTGCTTTTGTTGCGCTTTCATCCAGGCCAGCGCGAACAATCCTGACGCCAGCAGCAGAAACACGAAGGACGGCATGCCGGGAATGATGCCGAGGATGAAGAGGATGCCCCCCGCCAGCATCAGCACCACCGGATTGCCGAACAATTGCGCCATGAACGAGGTGGTGAGGTCCTTGTCGTCGCTGACGCGCGACACCACCAGGCCGGCGGCGACGGAAACGATCAGCGCCGGAATCTGCGCCACCAGGCCGTCGCCGATGGTCAAGAGGGTGTAGGTCTTGGCGGCGGCGGCGGCGCTCATGTCGTGCTGGGCGATGCCGATGATCAGGCCGCCGA
>JAUSBB010000040.1 GCA_030652245.1 Rhodocyclaceae bacterium
AACGGCTACATGTTCGACGGTTTCCCCCGCACCATTGTGCAGGCCGAAGCGATGAAGGACGCTGGCGTGGCCATCGATTTCGTACTCGAGATCGACGTGCCGGACAGCGAGATCGTCGCCCGCATGAGCGGACGCCGCGTGCATGTGGCTTCGGGCCGCACTTATCACGTCAAATTCAATCCGCCCAAGGCCGAGGGCAAGGACGACGTCACCGGCGAAGCGCTGATCCAGCGTGACGACGACCGCGAAGAAGTCGTGCTGAAGCGCCTTGAGGTCTATCACCAGCAGACCGAGGCGCTGGTCGGCTACTACACCAAGTGGGCCGATAGCGGCGCCGCCGGTGCACCCAAATACCGCAAGATCAATGGCATGGGCAAGGTCGAGGCTATTCGCGACAATGCCTTCTCCGCGCTGAAGTAAACACCGGGAGAACGTATTCATGGCAGCCAAGAAGATTAACGCCTTCTACGCGCAATCGGGCGGCGTGACAGCCGTCATCAACGCCTCGGCCTGTGGCGTGATCGAGACCGCGCGCCAGCACAAGGATCGGATTGGCAAGGTCTATGCCGGACGGAATGGCATCATCGGCGCGCTGACCGAGGATCTGATCGACACCAGCAAGGAGTCCGCCGCCGCGATTGCCGGATTGCGCCACACGCCTTCCGGCGCCTTTGGCTCCTGCCGTTACAAGCTGAAGAGCCTGGAAGCCAACAAGCGCGAGTACGACCGGCTGATCGAGGTGTTCAAGGCGCACAACATCGGCTACTTCTTCTACAACGGCGGCGGCGATTCCGCCGACACCTGCCTGAAGATGTCGCAGTTGGGCAAGGCCATGGGTTACCCGCTCCAGGCTATCCATGTGCCGAAGACGGTCGACAACGACCTGCCGATCACGGACAACTGTCCCGGCTTTGGTTCCGTTGCCAAGTACATCGCCGTCTCCACGCTGGAGGCGACCTACGACGTGCGCTCGATGGCCAAAACTTCGACCAAGGTGTTCGTGCTCGAAGTGATGGGGCGCCACGCCGGCTGGATCGCCGCCGCCGGCGCGATGGCCTCGACGACAGCCACCGAATTGCCGATCATCGTGCTGTTCCCCGAGGTGCTCTTCGATCAGAAGAAGTTTCTCGCCAGGGTTGACGCCCTGGTCAAGAAATTTGGCTACTGCACCATCGTCGTCTCCGAGGGTTGCCACTATCCGGACGGCAAATTCCTCGCCGAGCAGGGCACGCGCGACGCCTTCGGCCATGCCCAGTTGGGCGGCGCCGCACCGGTCGTTGCCAACATGGTCAAAGACGCGCTGGGGCACAAGTTCCACTGGGGCGTTGCCGATTATCTGCAACGCGCGGCACGCCACATCGCCGCGAAAACCGACGTCGATCAGGCCTATGCCGTAGGCAAGGCAGCGGTCGAGTTCGCACTCCAGGGCCACAACTCGGTCATGCCGGCGATCGAGCGGACCTCTAACAAGCCCTACAAATGGAAAGTGGGCATGGCGCCGCTGGCCAAGGTGGCCAACGTCGAGAAGATGATGCCCAAGAGTTTCATCACCAAGGATGGCTTCAGCATTACCGCCAAGTGTCGCGAGTATCTCGCGCCACTGATGAAGGGAGAGGACTATCCGCCTTACGGCGCCGATGGTTTGCCAAAATATGTAACGTTGAAAAACGTTGCTGTGACAAAAAAGTTGCCGCAATTCAAGCTTTAACCGGGTTCAGTTTTAATTCACCACATTTTTTTTGGAAACAGGGGGGTCTATGTCATGTCAGAAGGTCTGATTTTTGCGTTGGTCTGTGCCGTTGGCGCTATTGCCTACGGTCTAATTTCTACCCAGTGGATTCTGGGCCTTGCGACCGGCAACGACCGGATGCGGGAAATCTCCGCAGCCGTTCAAGAAGGTGCGCAAGCCTACCTCAAGCGCCAATACACCACCATCAGCATGGTGGGTGCGGTACTGGCGGTGGTGATCTGGATGTTCCTGGGCACCCACACAGCAGTCGGCTTCATCCTCGGCGCAGTACTGTCGGGCCTGGCCGGCTTCATCGGCATGAACGTTTCCGTGCGCGCCAACGTGCGCACCGCCGAGGCGGCGAAGCAAGGCATCAACGCCGCGCTTAACGTCGCCTTCAGGGGCGGTGCCATTACCGGCATGCTGGTGGTCGGCCTCGGCCTCCTCGGCGTCGCCGGTTACTACGCCTTCCTCAAGTCGACGATGGGCGATGTCCCGATGACCACGATCCTGCATCCGCTGATCGGCCTCGGCTTCGGTTCCTCGCTGATCTCGATCTTCGCGCGACTCGGCGGCGGCATCTTCACCAAGGGCGCTGACGTTGGCGCCGACCTGGTGGGCAAGGTCGAAGCCGGCATTCCCGAAGATGACCCCCGCAACCCCGCCGTGATCGCCGACAACGTCGGTGACAACGTCGGCGACTGCGCCGGCATGGCCGCCGACCTGTTCGAGACCTACGCCGTGACCATCATCGCCACCATGCTGATCGGCGCGCTGATTCTCAAGGGCTTCGAGCAGCAGGCCGTGATCTATCCGCTGGTGCTGGGCGGCTTCGCGATCATCGCTTCGATCATCGGTGCGATGTTCGTCAGCCATACGCCCGGTCAGAAGATCATGACCGCGCTGTACAAGGGTCTGATGGTCGCCGGTGCCCTGGCTCTGGTCGCCTTCTACCCGATCACCACCTACTTCCTCCCCGACAACATCCTCGATGCCGTCATGGGCATCAACGGCGGCGCCCATATGCGTCTATATGGCGCGGCGGTTGTTGGCCTGGTGCTGACCGGTCTGATGGTCGTGATCACCGAGTACTACACGGCAACCGAGTACGCCCCGGTGCGTCATATCGCTCAAGCTTCGACGACGGGCCACGGCACCAACGTCATCGCCGGCATTGGCGTCTCGATGCGTTCCACCGCGCTGCCGGTGCTGGCCGTTTGCGCCGCCATCTGGTCGTCCTACCTGCTTGGCGGTCTCTACGGCATTGCCATCGCAGCGACCTCCATGCTGTCGATGGCCGGCATCATTGTTGCACTCGACGCCTACGGCCCGATCACCGACAACGCTGGTGGCATCGCCGAGATGGCCAATCTGCCGAAGGAAATCCGTGACGTGACCGATCCGCTCGACGCCGTGGGTAACACCACCAAGGCGGTGACGAAAGGTTACGCGATCGGTTCCGCCGGCCTGGCCGCGCTGGTGCTGTTCGCCGACTTCACCCACGCTCTGGAAGCCTTCAAGCCGGGTGTCAAGTTCATGTTCGACCTGTCCGATCCGGCGGTCATCATCGGCCTGTTCATCGGCGGCATGGTGCCTTATCTGTTCGCCGCCATGGGCATGGAAGCCGTCGGTCGCGCCGCAGGTTCCATCGTCGTCGAAGTGCGTCGTCAGTTCCGCGAGATCAAGGGCATCATGGAAGGCACGGCCAAGCCGGAATACGGCACCTGCGTCGACATGCTGACCAAGGCCGCGATCAAGGAAATGATGATCCCCTCGCTGCTGCCCGTCCTCGTGCCGGTCGTTGTCGCCGTTGGCATGAACTTCCTCATGCCCTCGATCGACGGCGTCGGCGCCGGCGTGCGTGCGCTCGGCGGCGTGCTGATGGGCACCATCGTCACCGGCATCTTCGTCGCCATCTCGATGACCACCGGCGGCGGTTGCTGGGACAACGCCAAGAAGTACATCGAGGACGGCCATTACGGCGGCAAGGGTTCCGAAGCCCACAAGGCGGCGGTAACCGGCGACACCGTGGGCGACCCGTACAAGGATACGGCCGGCCCGGCGGTGAACCCGCTGATCAAGATCATCAACATCGTCGCGCTGCTGATTCTGCCGCTCGTGGCGTAATGCTTGATCTGTTGCAACTGACGGGCAGCCTGCGGGCTGCCCGTTTTCTTTGGTGCTGGCTGCCGGCCTTCGCCTGGGCGCAGGCGCCCGCGCAGCCCGAGGCGGCCAGCGGCTTTGCGGCGCGGCCGGCGCTCGGCGCCAGGCATTTCATCGCCGTCACCGCGAACGCGCATGCCACGATGGCGGCCCGCGACGTGCTGCGCGAGGGCGGCACGGCGGCCGATGCCGCCATCACCGCGCAACTCGTGCTCAACCTCGTCGAGCCGCAATCCTCCGGCCTTGGCGGCGGCGCCTTTCTGCTGCACTGGGATGCGCGGCAGCGCCACCTGCAAGCCTACGACGGCCGCGAGACGGCGCCGCAAAGCGCGACGCCGGAGCGCTTCGCCGGACTGACTTTCCACGCGGCCATCGCCAGCGGCAAAGCGGTCGGGACACCCGGTCTGCTGGCGATGCTGGCCGAGGTTCATGCGCGTCATGGCAAGCTGCCCTGGGCGCGGCTTTTCAAGCCGGCGATAGAGCTCGCCGAGGCGGGTTTCCCGGTTTCGCCGCGCCTGCACGGCCTGCTGGCGGCCGATCCGTACTTGCGCCGCGATGCCGCCGCCGCAAGCCTCTATTACCAGGCCGACGGCAGTCCTCTCGCCGTCGGCGCCACCCTGCGCAATCCGGCGCTGGCGCAGACCCTGCGCACGCTGGCGCTGTCGGGGGCGGATGCCTTCTACCGCGGCCTCGTGGCGGTCGAGATCGTCGCCGCCGTGCGCGCCGCGGGCGGCGATCTGGATATCGCCGACCTGAGCGCCTACCGGGCGAAATTGCGTGCGCCCGTTTGCGGCGTGTATCGCGTTTGGCGCATCTGCGGCATGCCGCCGCCGTCCGCCGGCGGCATCGCGACGCTGCAACTGCTGGGCCTGCTGGAACGCACGCCTTTCGCGCGCGCGGCGCCCCGGTCGGCGCATGCGATCCATTGGTTCAGCGAAGCCGGCCGGCTCGCCTATGCCGACCGCAGCCATTATCTCGCCGACCCCGATTTCGTCGCCGTGCCGCAGGATGCCCTGTTGTCGCCGGCCTATCTCGACGGGCGGGTGAAGCTCATCGCCGCGGACAAGTCCATCGGCAAGGCCTTGCCGGGGGAGCTGGGCGCCCGCGATGCGCGCGGCGACGATACTGCCCCCGAGCATCCGGCGACGACGCATCTGTCCATCGTCGATGCCGCCGGCAATGCGGTGGCGCTGACCAGTTCCGTCGAGGACGCCTTCGGCAGCCGCAAGATGGCAGGCGGCTTCCTGCTCAACAATCAGTTGACCGATTTCGCCTTCCGTCCAGACGAGAACGGCCGTGCCGTCGCCAACCGCGTCGAGGCCGGCAAGCGGCCGCTCTCCTCGATGGCGCCGACCATGGTGTTCGACCGCAAGGGCCGCCTGGTGGCCGTGCTGGGTTCGCCCGGCGGGCCGCGCATCATCAACTACGTGGCGCAGACGCTGGTGGCCCTGCTCGACTGGCGCATGGCGCCGGACGCCGCGCTGGCGCTGCCGCACTTCGGCAGCCGCAACGGGCCGACGGAACTGGAGCGCGGGGCGTCGGCCGACAGCCTTGAACCGCAACTCGAAGCGCTCGGCCATGAGGTGACGACGGCCGACATGACCAGCGGTTTGCACATCATCGTGCGCGACGGCAGGCGCTGGCTCGGTGCCGCCGACCCGCGCCGCGAGGGTCTGGCGGCCGGCGATTGAGCGTCAGGCGCCGCGCTGGCGGAAGTCGCGCAGCCGGAAGCCCAGCAGGGTCAGCGTGGCGAAGTAGCTGACTATGCCGACGGCCACGACGATGCCGAGGCGCAGTATCTTCTGCGTTCCCGTCATGACGAGCCAACTGCCGTTGTCGCCCATGGCGAACCAGAGCGCGGCCCCCATCGCCAGCAGGGCGATGCCGAGCTTGAGCAGGAAGGGCAGCCAGCCCGGCGCCGGCAGGTAGGCATCGCAGCGGCGCAGGCCGCGGTAGAGCAGGGCGGCATTCAGGCAGGAGGCGATGCCGATCGAAAGCGCCAGCCCGGCGTGCCGGATCCAGGCGACGAAGACGAGGTTCATGAGCTGCGTCGCCGCCAGCGTGACGAGGGCGATCTTCACCGGCGTGCGGATGTCCTGGCGGGCGTAGAAGCCCGGCGCCAGCACCTTGACGAGGATCAGGCCCGCCAGTCCGACACTGTAGGCGACCAGCGCCGAGCGCGTCTGCATGACGTCGTCGGCCGAGAAGGCGCCGTACTGGAACAGCGTGGCCAGCAGCGGCACGGCGAGGATGGCCAGCGCCAGGGCGGCCGGCAGGGTCAGCAGTAGCGTCAGGCGCAGGCCCCAGTCGAGCAGCGCGGAGAATTCCCCGGTCTTGGCAGCGGCATGCGATTTCGACAGGCTGGGCAGCAGGATGGTGCCTAGCGCGGCGCCGAGCAGGCCGGCGGGAAATTCCATCAGCCGGTCGGCGTAGTAGAGCCAGGAAACGCTGCCGGACGGCAGGAAGGAAGCGAACACGGTATTGATGAGCAGCGAGATCTGCGAGACGGAGACGCCGAGCACGGCGGGCGCCATCAGCGCGAGCACGCGCCGCACGCCGGGATCGTGCGGCGCGAAGTCGAAGCGCGGCAGCATGCCGATCTTCCTCAGCGCAGGTAGTTGAATGGCCAGTTGCAGGGCGCCGCCGATGAACACCGCCCAGGCCAGCGCCATGACCGGCGGATCGAAGTAGGGTGCCGCCAGCAGTGCCATGCCGATGAACGAGAGGTTCAGCAGCACGGGGGTGAAGGCGGGCAGGGCGAAGCGGCTCCAGGTGTTGAAGATGCCGGCGGCCAGGGCGACCAACGCCATGAACAGGATGTAGGGGAAGGTGATGCGCGTGAGTTCGACGGTCAGCGCGAACTTGTCGGCGTCGGCGGCGAAGCCCGGCGCGGTGACGTAGATCAGCAGCGGCGTGACGGCGATGCCGAGCGCGGCCACCAGCAGCACCGCCAGGAAC
>JAUSBB010000055.1 GCA_030652245.1 Rhodocyclaceae bacterium
TACGGCGGCAAGGGTTCCGAAGCCCACAAGGCGGCGGTAACCGGCGACACCGTGGGCGACCCGTACAAGGATACGGCCGGCCCGGCGGTGAACCCGCTGATCAAGATCATCAACATCGTGGCGCTGCTGATTGTGCCGCTGGTTGCGTGATTTGAAGTAATCGCAGCAAGTAAAACGGGCAACCCGCGGGTTGCCCGTTTTTTTGTCTGTGATCAGTTACAAAGTCGGCGCTGGCGGGACGGCGTAGCCGGACCGCCGCCACAAACTTGGACGGCGTATCAGGTAACTCCGCGCTGACGAAAGTCCCGCAGACGAAATCCCAGCAACCAAAGCGTGGCCAGGTAGCCCACCATTCCGGCGGCCACCAGGACAGCCAGCCAAGTAACGCGCACCGTTGCTGATGCAAGCAGCCAATCGGCCTCCCTGCCCATGCCGAACCAAAGCGTGACGGCAAGGACTGTCAGGGCCAGCGTAATCTTGAACAGAAAAACGCCCCAACCCGGACTGGGCAGGTAATCCTTGCGCTGACGCAGCCCGTAGTAGAGCAAACCGGCATTGAGACAAGCTGCCAGCCCGATCGACAGCGCCAGCCCGGCGTGCTTGAAGGGCACAATGAAGGCAAGGTTCATCGCCTGCGTCGCCGCCAGGGTCAGCAGCGCGATTTTGACGGGTGTCTTGATGTTCTGGCGCGCGTAAAAACCGGGGGCCAGAATCTTCACCAGAATCATGCCGGTCAGGCCGATGCTGTAAGCCACCAACGCCAGCCGGGTCTGCAGCACGTCGGTAGCCGTGAAGGCGCCATGCTGAAACAAAGTGGCAATCAGCGGCACGCCCAGCAGGGCCAGACTGAGGGCGGCGGGCAGGGTTAGCACAAAGGTCAGGCGCAGCCCCCAGTCGAGTAGTGCGGAAAAGGCCTTCGGGTCAGCGCTGGCGTGCGCCCTGGCGAGACTGGGCAACAGGATCGTACCCAGTGCCGCGCCCAGCAGACCGGCGGGAAACTCCATCAAGCGGTCGGCGTAGTAAAGCCAGGACACGCTGCCCGCGACCAGGAAAGAAGCAAAGATGGTGTTGATGAGCAGCGACACCTGGGCTACCGAAACACCCAATACAGCGGGCGCCATCAGTTTGAACACCCGCCGCACGCCCGGATCATTCGGTGCAAAATCGAAACGCGGCAACATGCCGAGGCGCCGCAATGCCGGCGCCTGAATCGCCAGCTGGAGCACGCCCCCCAGAAACACTGCCCAGGCCAGCACCAGCACCGGCGGGTCGAAATAGGGAGCGGCAAACAACGCCATGCCGATGAAGGACAAATTGAGCAATACAGGAGTGAAGGCCGGCAGGGCGAAACGGCTCCAAGTGTTGAGGATACCGGCCGAAAGGGCGACCAACGACATGAACAAGATATAGGGAAAGACGATGCGCGTGAGCGTCACCGTCAGTCCGAATTTTTCCGCATCGGGAACAAATCCGGGGGCCGTCGCATAGATCAACAGCGGGGCGCCGATCACGCCGAGGGCCGCCACCACCAGCACGATGAAGAACAGCAGCGTGACGACACGATCGACCAACTGGCGGGTTTCTTCAGCGCTGCGCTGATTGCGATATTCCGCCAGGAGCGGCACAAAGGCCTGCGAAAATGCACCTTCGGCAAACAAGCGGCGCAGCAGGTTGGGCAGCCGGAAGGCGACGAAAAACGCGTCGGTCAACATGCCGGCGCCAAAAGTGCGGGCAATGACAAAGTCGCGAACAAAGCCGAGAATGCGCGAGAGCAGCGTCAGGCTGCTGACCGTGGCCAAGGTGCGAAGCAGGTTCATGCTGCGATAGTAACTAAAAGCACCTTGCAAAGGTGCGCGACGCACATTATAATCTCGCGCTTTTCACCGATAACTAGCCGGAATAATCCATGGCCAATACCGTACAAGCCCGCAAGCGCGCCCGTCAAGCAGTCGAGCGCCGCGCCCAGAACATGAGTCAGCGCTCTGAATTGCGCACCGCCATCAAGAAAGTGCGCAAGGCCGTTGCCGCTGGCGACAAGACAGCCGCCCAGGCCGTCTTCAAGGAATCACAGTGCATCATCGACTCCATCGCCGACAAGCGAATCATTCACAAGAACGCCGCGGCGCGTCACAAGAGCCGTCTTTCCGCGGCAGTCAAGGGTCTCTGAGCCCGTCAGGTCAAGGGCATCTGAGCCCTTAGCTGCTTTCAGTTCGCGCAGTTTTAACGGCGCTGACCCCCACGGGATCAGCGCCGTTTGTCCGTTCACCGGCTTATGCGGTGTTTCGCAACGAAATGCAGCCACCGGTTTAGTACGCTGAGCAGGTCGCTGACGCCATGGCGTGAAATTACATGCGTGTGGCCGCCGCAAAATTCCATGAAGGCGTAGTCTCGGTCAGGCGGGGCCCTGCCGCAATCGCCATCGCCAGACCACGGGCCAACGTGCCGTCACGGAATTCGTCGATGAATCTCGTTTGATCCAGCACAAACAAAACTATAGTGTGGTCAGGGTAGCATGCCGTCTTCTCAATGTCGCAGCGCTACATGGGGACGTCGATGAAAAGCACCGATGCAATTAACGCAGTATTAAAGCGTCACGGTAGCGACGGCACGCGCCTGATGCAGATATTGCGTGAAACACAGGAGGTGCTTGGCTGGCTCTCGCCGGCGACCCTCACAGCCATCGCCGCGGGCGTCAACTGGCCTCGCTCCAGGGTGGAAAGCACCGCCGGCTTTTACAGCTTCTTCCACACCGAGTCACGGGGTCGCTACCGTGTGCTGTGGAGCGATAACATCACCGACCGCATGCTCGGCAACATGGACCTGATGCAGGCCATGTGCGAGAAACTCTGGCTCGAACCCGGCCGGGTATCCGCAGATGATCTAGTCAGCGTGGACACTACCTCCTGCACCGGCATGTGCGACCAGGGTCCGGCCGTTCTGGTGAATTATCGTGCCATTACGCGCATGACGACGGAACGGGTCGAGCAGATGGTCGAACTGATCCGCAACCAGACGCCGATAAGCGAATGGCCGGCGGCATGGTTCAAGATCGAGGACAATATTCGTCGCGCCGACATCCTGCTCACCAGCACCATGGCTCCCGGAGACGCACTGCGCGCAAGCTTTGCGCGCGACAGCGCAGCCTCCGCCACGCTGGATGAAATCAAGAAGTCCGCCCTGCGCGGGCGTGGCGGCGCCGGATTCGCCACCGGCCTGAAATGGGAAGCCTGTCGCAATGCGCCGGGCCATGGGGACAAAACCGCGCGCTATGTCGTCTGCAACGCCGACGAAGGCGAACCAGGGACCTTCAAGGATCGCGTACTGCTTACGCGGCAACCTGATCTGGTTATCGAGGGCATGACCGTTGCCGCCCTCATCATCGGTGCCGACAAGGGTTTCATCTATTTGCGTGGCGAGTATCGCTACCTGCTGGAACCACTCAATACCGTGCTGGCGCGACGCCGCAAGCACGGTCTGCTTGGTGAAAACATTCTCGGTCGCGCGGGCTTCAACTTCGACATCGAGGTACATCTGGGCGCCGGCGCCTACGTCTGCGGCGAAGAATCGGCGCTGATCGAGTCGCTGGAAGGCAAACGCGGCGTACCGCGCAACCGCCCACCTTACCCGGTTACCAACGGTTTCCTCAATCAGCCGACTGTCGTCAACAACGTCGAGACCTTTGCCGCTGCTGCGTTGATCGCGGGAAAAGGCGCCGACTGGTATCGCGGCTTCGGCAACGCCAGATCCACCGGAACCAAGATTCTCTCGGTGTCAGGCGATTGTGAGCGGCCAGGCATTTACGAATACCCCTTCGGCGTCTCCGTACGCCAGGTGCTGGAAGAGAGCGGCGCCCACAACACGCAGGCAGTGCAGGTTTCCGGTCCGTCCGGGATTTGTCTCAATCGGGACGAATTCGATCGACGCATCGACTTCGGGGACGTTCCCACCGCGGGTGCTTTCATGATTTTCGGGCAGCAACGCGACATTTTCGAAGTGGTGCGCAACTTCGTGCATTTCTTCGCCCACGAATCCTGCGGCTTCTGCACCCCCTGCCGTGTCGGCACCACGCTGCTGCGAACCCTGGTCGACAAGATTGCCGACGGCAACGGCGCGCGCGCCGATATCGACGAGATCTTTCATATCAACCATCTGTTACAGACAACGGCGCATTGCGGCCTGGGCCACACGGCCTGTAATCCGCTGCTCGATACGCTGGAGAAATTCCGCCCGGCCTACGAGCGTCGCCTCAATTTACTCAAATTCGTACCCGCCTTCAACCTCGACGCGGCCCTGTCGCAAGCCCGGCAGATGACCGGCCGCGACGACGCCGGCGCCCATCTGGAGGCCGCGCAATGAGCGAGTCCAGCAGCTTTATCCTGGACGACCAGGAGATTCCCTTCATGCCCGGCCAGAGCGTGATGCAGGCCGCGTTGGCCGCCGGCGTATTTATCCCGCATCTCTGTTACCACCCCGAGTTCCGCCCGCATGGCAGTTGCAAGCTATGTACCGTCAAGATCAACGGACGTCCGGCTACCTCCTGCACCACACCAGCTGCCGCCGGCATGGAAGTAGAAAGCAATACCCCCGAGATTCTCGACAAGCGCCGCACCCTGCTGCAGATGCTGCTGGTTGAAGGCAACCACTTCTGCCCTTCCTGCGAAAAGAGCGGATTTTGCATGCTGCAGGCGCTGGGGTATGAGTTGGGCGTGGTGGCGCCGCGCTTCAGTCTCCTCTATCCCGCCCGGCCGGTGGATGCGTCGCACCCTGATGTGCTGCTCGATTTCAACCGGTGCATCCTCTGCGAGTTGTGCATCCGCGCCAGCACCGAGGTGGATGGCAAGTTTGTCTTCGCCCTCTCCGGACGCGGCATCAAAAAACATCTGGTGGTCAACGCCGAATCCGGCAAGCTGGCTGATACCAACTTCAGCCTGGCTGACAAGGCGGCGCAGGTTTGTCCCGTGGGCGTGATCCTGCCGAAACGCAAGGGTTTCGCCGTGCCAATCGGCCAACGCCGCTTCGACGCCGCGCCAATCTCGGCACACGTCGACGAATTCAAACCGGTCGCGCCGGGAGAACGGCCATGAACGCGCCACGCAAACTAAAAGTGGCAACCACCAGCCTGGCCGGCTGCTTCGGCTGTCATATGTCGTTCCTCGACATCGACGAACGCCTGCTCGATCTGCTCGAATTCATTGAATTTGACCGCACCCCGCTCACTGACATCAAGCATTGCGGCCCCTGTGACATTGGCATCATCGAAGGCGGCGTCTGCAATGCGGAGAACGTGTGTGTGCTGCGCGAGTTCCGCGCCAACTGCAAGATACTCATAGCGCTGGGCGCCTGCGCCGTGAATGGCGGCCTACCCGCACAGCGCAACCACCTCGACCTGCGCGACATCCTCGCCGCGGTATATGTCACTGAAGAGGGTCTTGTACCAGGCACCCAGATTCCCAATGATCCGGAACTGCCGTTACCGCTCAACCAGGTACACCCAATCCATGAGGTGGTCAATATCGATTACTTCCTGCCAGGCTGCCCGCCGTCTGGCGATGCCATTTGGAAATTCCTCACCGACCTGCTTACCGGGCACACGCCGCGCCTCGGCCATGGCCTGATTCGTTACGATTGAGGAGGATATTTGATGCCTTTTGAACTGGAAACCGCCAGCCACCCGAAAAATCTCAAGCGCGTCGCCATCGAACCGGTATCGCGTGTTGAAGGCCACGGCAAGGTCACCCTCCTCCTCGACGACGATAACCATGTTCAGCAAGTACGCCTGCACATTACCGAATTTCGCGGCTTCGAAAAATTCATCGAGGGCCGCCCCTACTGGGAAGTGCCGGTGATGGTGCAACGCCTTTGCGGCATCTGCCCGGTGTCGCACCATCTGGCTGCCTCGAAGGCAATGGACATGGTCGTCGGGGCGACGCTCACGCCCACCGCCGAAAAAATCCGCCGCTTAATGCATTACGGCCAGATATTGCAATCGCATGCCCTCCACTTCTTCCACCTGTCCTCACCCGACCTGTTGTTCGGCTTCGACTCTGATGTGGCAAAGCGCAACATCGTCGGCGTGATCGCGGCGCATCCGGAAATTGCCAAAAAGGGCGTGCTGTTGCGCAAATACGGCCAGGAAATCATCCGCATGACGGCCGGCAAGCGCGTGCACGGCACCGGCTCGATTCCCGGCGGGGTTAACAAATCACTGACCGCCGAGGAACGCGCCACGCTGCAGCAGGACACCTATCAGATGATCGCCTGGAGTCGCGATGCGGTGCAGCTGATCAAGAAACTGTTCGAGCAGAATTTTGAGTTGTACAACAGCTTTGGCCGCTTCAGCGCGCATGGCATGTGCCTGGTGCGCGCCGATGGGGCCATGGACCTTTATCATGGCGGCCTCCGCGCGCGGCACGCCGACGGCAGAAGTTTGTTCGACCACTTCGACTACAGCCGCTACTGGGACGTCATTTCCGAGGATGTGAAATCCTGGAGCTACATGAAATTTCCCTTCTTCAAAGCCATGGGCTCGTCGGATACCGGCTGGTATCGTGTCGGTCCGCTGACGCGCGTGGCGCTGTGCGATTTCATTCCGACGCCCCTGGCCGACAAGGAGCGCAGCGAGTTCATCGGCTTCGCCAATGGCACGGCAACCGGCGCGACGCTTGGCTACCACTGGGCGCTCATGATCGAGATGCTGCATGCCGCCGAAGTGATCAAGGATCTGCTGCACGATGACGACATCTGCGGCAGTGAATTAATGGCCAGCGGCAAACGTCGCGGGCGCGGCGTCGGCGTCATCGAAGCACCACGCGGCACCTTGATCCACCATTACCGCGTCGACGAAAACGATCAAGTTATTCGCGCCAACCTCATCGTTTCGACCACCCACAACAATCAGGCGATGAATGAGGCGATCCGCGTGGTGGCAAAACAGTATCTCGACGGTCGCGAACTGACGGAGGGCCTGCTCAACCACATCGAGGTCGCCATCCGCTGCTTCGACCCCTGCCTCTCCTGCGCCACCCACGCCCTCGGAAAGATGCCGTTGGAAGTTGTATTAGTCGGCGCTGACGGGACGGCGCTCGATCGCATAACGCGCAACATGCACGACAGTCTTGCAGCACCTTGAGCCAGGCATGCCTTGACCGCGCCGATACTGATTTTCGGCTGGGGTAACCCCAGCCGGGGCGATGACGCACTCGGCCCGCTGTTCGTCGAGCGCATCGAATCACTTGGCCTGCCGGATGTCGAGTGCCTCACCGACTTCCAGTTGCAGGTTGAGCATGCACTTGACCTGCAAAACCGGCAGCTCATCCTCTTCGTCGACGCCAGCTTTTCCGCCTTGGCGCCCTTCAGCACCAGCCTGCTTGCACCAGGGCGCGACGCCAGCTTCAGCAGCCACGCCATCACCCCGCAATCGGTAATGCAGGTCTATGTCGATCTCCACAACGAAAGGCCGCCCCCCTGCCACTTGCTCGCCATTCGCGGCGAGCGTTTCGAACTGGGCGAGGGATTGAGTCCCGCGGCGGCAAGCCATCTCGAAGCCGCTCTGCGCTGGGCAGATGACTGGCTAAAGTGTCCAGGCAACGCTGATCAATAAGCGTTTCGCCGGGGTGTCGCGATTGGGTAGCCAGACGCATCAGGATGGACTGATATACAATGCCTCTTGGCTAGCTGCCAAACAACCTCCCGTGAACTCTTCGAAAGGATTTTCTCCATGAAAACTTCCCTCCTCGTTTTGACCCTGGCCGCGCTGGCCCTCGCCGGCTGTGGCAAAAAAGAAGCCCCGCCCGCTCCGGCTCCCGCACCTGTTGCTGCTCCGGCTCCCGTTGCCGCTCCTGCTGCTGCCCCGGCTGATGCCGCCAAGCCCGCCGAAGCCGCCGCTCGGGCTGCCGCGCCTGCCGCACCTGCTGCTCCTGCCGCGCCCGCCGAAGTGATGAAGTAATCGTTTTCTTTGCCGGCTAAAGAAAAAGCCAGCCCGCGGGCTGGCTTTTTTC
>JAUSBB010000063.1 GCA_030652245.1 Rhodocyclaceae bacterium
CGCCAGCGGAGAAGTGGAAATGAATCGCCGCGTCTGCCGCCCTGAATATCAGCGCGGCACCACCATGATCGAAGCACTCGTCACCATCGTTATCATGGCGCTGGGTTTGCTGGGCCTGGCGGGATTGCAGGCACGCTTGCAAGTTGTCGAAATTGAATCCTACCAGCGCGCCCAAGCCTTGTTGCTGCTTAATGACATGTCCAGTCGCCTGTCAACCAACCGGCGCAATGCCGCATCTTATGTGACCGGCAATACTTGGGGGGCAGGCATGACGTGTCCGGCTGCCACATCCGGAAGCGCACAACATACAAAAGACTTGATTGAGTGGTGCAATGCACTACAAGGCGCTAGTGAAACCAAGGGTGGCGGTGCCGTTGGCGCGATGGTGGGAGGGCGTGGTTGCGTTCAAGACCTGGGTGCCGGCCAGTATTTGGTCACGATTGCATGGCAGGGTCTGGCGCCAGTTTCCGCCCCTCCTGTTGGCGTCAATTGCGGTAACGGCCTGTATGACGGCGGCGCTTGTACCGGTGATCTTTGTCGGCGCGTCGTAACCACGGTTGTACAGATTGCCCCACTGATATAAGCCCAAACCATGATCAACAGGATAGATGCATCATTTTCCACTGTCACCAGACCTGATCTCCGGCCGCAGCGCGGATTTTCGTTGGTTGAGTTGATGGTTGCCGTTGCCATTGGATTGTTAATAGTGGTTGCGATGCTGGCCTTGTTCGTCAATATGAGCCGCTCCAATAGGGAACTCAGCAAGGCCAACATCCAGATCGAAAATGGTCGTTTCGCAATTCAGCTAATAAAGGAAGATGTTGTGCACGCTGGATTCTGGGGTGCTCATGTGCCGGACTTCGATGACGTGACCTTCGAGACGACACCCACGCAACCGCCAATCGCCATCCCCGATCCCTGTCTGGCATTCAATGCGGCCAACTGGACTCCTGCCCACAAGAACAACCTGCTGGGTATTTCCGTGCAAAGCAACGATTCTGTTCCAGGCACCTGCGGCCCGTTGATTGTCGATCGCAAAGCCAATACCGACATACTGGTGGTGCGTCACGCGGAAACCTGTGTGGCTGGCCAACCCCTGACCAACGATACCAGCACCAACTGTCCGAACACCGCCGGTGAAATCTATATTCAGTCCTCGCTATGCAGCACCGAGCCAAAAAATGCCTATGTGCTCGACACTGGTGGACATACCTTGACCGCAATGAATTGCACAACTCCGGCGCCTAGACGTAAGTTCATCTCGAACATCTACTACATTCGAAATTATGCGGCCATTGTCGGCGATGGAATACCCACCCTGATGCGCGCATCGTTTGGGGCAACCGGGCACCAGGTCGCTGTGCCGCTCATTGAAGGAATCGAGGATTTTCGTATTGAATTGGGGATTGACGACAAGAGCAAAACTGGCGCAAACGCTAATTTCACATTGCCCATCGAGTGGCTATACCCAGACCCGGATAGAAGAGACAAACTCACGCCGACCAATCGCGGCGATGGCATTCCGGACCGCACCATGCGCTGTACTGCCGCCACCCCCTGCACTGCAGAAGATCTGGCGAATGCCGTCCTGGTGAAAGTTTACGTGCTGGCGCGCAACCTGGGTTTTACCCCTGGCCATGTCGATAGCAAAACCTATAGTTTGGGTGGCAGCGCAGTCGGCCCATTCGGCGATCAATATCAACGCCATGTGTTTTCTTCCGCCATACGCATTACCAATGTATCCGCTCGGAGGGAAATGCCGTGACCCCGAAAACCTCCCTGAAGCGACAGCGTGGCGCCACTCTGATTGTCGGCCTGATCATGTTGACACTGATTACCGTAATGGTTATCACGGCGTTTCAGCAGAGCATGGGTAACCAGCGGGCGGTGGGCAACATGCAGTTTCGCGATCAGGCACTCGCGGCGGCCAATATTGCGCAGGAACGATTGATTGCCGGCAATTTGGCAACAAGAATTACCGCCGACAGCAATTATCAGGTCGACCTTAACAATGATGGAGCCACCGATATCTCGGCAACGGTCAAACCGCCAACCTGCATTGCTGCGACGATGGAGGAAAGCGCCAAGGCCAGCAGCCTTTCCCTTGGCGGCACCATGTCGGCCGAGGGTTTGTGGAAGGTTACCCTCGATTTGGATATCACCGCCAACGACCCCGTTACCGGCGCATCGATGCGGGTGCGATCCGGCGTGCGCGTCCTGCTGACGAAAACTGAAAAGGACGCATGGTGCATATGAATCCCCACTATCCCCACGAAGGGAGTGCCCAATGAAAAATCGTTTTTTAAGCGCTTTTGTTGCGCTCACGTTATTGATTTTCCATCTGCCTACGTTGGCTGAGGATACCGACCTTTTTGTTGGCATCCCTCCGGCAGCGAATGATCTACCGAACGTATTGCTCCTGGTGGACAACACGGCCAACTGGAATACCGCTTTTACTAACGAAATGAATGCATTAAGGTCGGTAATCGACAATCTACCCCCCAATAAATTCAGGGTGGGGGTGATGTTCTTCACCGAATCGGGCGGGGGGGATACGGGTGAAGATGGCGGATATATTCGTTCCGCGATAAGAACACTGGATGCAAACTACAAAACAAAGCTTTCAGCACTCGCAACCAGTTTCCATGTACTGAACGACAAATCCAACAGCGGCAAACTCGGCAAAGCCATGGCCGACGCCTATTATTACTTCGCTGGCAAAGCGCCTTACACCGGTAACAACAAAAACAAAACCGATTATCTTGGCAATGTTTTCGGAACAGCGCAGAGCAAGGCCATATACGCATTGCCAGGCAATGCACTCAATGCCAAGGCAGGTTCGCCCTACAACAGCCCGATATTGCCGGATACCTGCGCCAAGAACTTCATTATCTATATCAGCAATGGCGCGGCGCAGGACAGCAACGCCGATACCGTGGCGGCGACCGCTCAGTTGAGTAGTTCGGCATTGGCCGCCGGCGTCGCCAATGCCACCACTGCGATTGCCATTTCACCGAGCGGTTCGCAGACGAACGTTGGCGATGAGTGGGCGCGTTTCATGAAGAAGAGCCCGCAAAGCATTACCACTTACACCATCGATATCGACAAGGTGACCACCGGACAAGGCCCGGGTTGGACTGCGCTGTTGAAGAGCATGGCAGGTGTCAGCAACGGAAAGTATTTCGATGTCCAATCCGCAACCGCCAGCGGCCAGGAAATCTCCAATGCGCTGAACACCATATTTTCAGAAATCCAGTCGGTCAATAGCGTCTTTGCTGCCGTCAGTCTGCCGGTGAGCGTCAACACGCAAGGCACTTACCTTAACCAGGTCTTCGTCGGTATGTTCCGCCCCGATCAGGATGGTTTACCACGCTGGGCAGGAAATCTAAAACAGTACAAGCTCGGATACGATGGTAATACACTGAAACTGCTGGATGCAAACAGCAGTCCTGCAATTAATAGCAGTACCGGTTTTATCACTGAGTGCGCACGTAGTTTCTGGACGCCGACAACAGTCGACTCCTACTGGGCAACCCGGCCGCTGGGAGAGTGTCTGGCGGTGGCCGACTCGGATAGATCAAACTACCCCGATGGCAATATTGTCGAAAAAGGCGGAGAAGCCTACATGTTGCGCAGCACAACGACACGGACTGTCAAAACCTGCGCCTCCACTGCCTGCTCAAGCCTGGTCGACTTCAATAACACCAATGTCACGCAACTCATGCTGGGCGCGGCAAGTACTGCGGAGCGCGACAAGTTGATCAACTGGGCAAGAGGCCTGGACGTTAACGACGAAAACATCAATGCTGTGACGACAACGGAAATGCGCATGTCGGCCCACGGCGACGTCGTGCATTCGCGCCCAGTGGCGATCAATTTCGGTACCGATGTATCACCGCAAGTGGTGGTGTTTTATGGTGGCAACGACGGTGTCTTGCGCGCCGTGAATGGCAACCGCTCGGGGAGCATCGGCAGCATTCCTGCGGGCGGTGAGCTTTGGGGTTTTATTCCGCCAGAGTTTCACGCGAGCATCAAGCGTATCCACGACAATAACGTAACGATCAACTATCCTGGCAATACCGCCACATCACCTGTGCCGCTGCCGAAACCTTACGCGTTCGATGGTCCCATGGTCGCGCACAAGGACGGCAGCACCGCATGGCTATTCGCCAGCATGCGCCGCGGGGGGCGGGCACTTTATGCCTTTAACGTCGGTACGCCGGCAACCCCAAGCCTGATGTGGCGTGTCGGGACCGCCACCCCGGGTTTTGCCAATCTCGGCCAGACTTGGTCTGCCCCCAAGGTGTTTAAAACGGACTTCAGCGGTGGTGTGCCATTGTTGATTTTTGGTGGTGGCTACGATACCTGCGAAGATGTCGACCCCAACAACTGTAGCACCCCCACAGGCAACCGAGTGTATGTGCTCAATGCGCAGACAGGAGCTTTGCTTAACACTTTCAATACCGACCGCAGCGTGATTGCCGATGTGTTTGTTGTGCCGGATGTTGTTACTGGCAAGGGAAAATACGTTTATGTGGCCGATACCGGAGGCAATGTCTATCGCATTTCTGGAGCAACGGCAAACACCGATTTTGCGGACACCAACCCGACAGCTTGGACGATCACCAAGATTGCGTCGCTCGGCTGTGACAGCGTCACAAGCTGCCCAAACAATCGTAAATTTCAGCACAGTCCTGACGTGGTGCTCGACGAGGATGGCAGTTACGTAATACTGCTCGGTTCAGGTGACCGGGAAAAGCCGCTGGCCAGCTATACAGCTGCTGCAAGTGTGAGCAACCATTTCTTCATGCTGCGCGACAAGCCGAGCGATACCAATTGGCTAAGCAGCGAGACCGGCAACTGCGGCAGCGCACTGATTTGCAAAAACTCGCTTTACCCCATCATTACTAGTGCCACGCCCTCAGCGGCGCAATTGGCCACCAAACCGAAGGGTTGGTATCTTGGCCTGAGTGCGACCGAGCAGGTTGTAACCTCGGCCCTGACCATATTCGGTTCGGTGGCTTTCAGTACGCACATCCCCGCGACCTATCAGCCAGGGGTGTGCACGCCTAGCCTTGGGACAGCCACTGTCTATAACATCGACTTCTCCAATGCTCAAAGCACTATCGCATCTGGATTGCGCGGCCAGGCGATCTCTGGCGGCGGTTTGCCGCCTTCGCCCGTGGGGGGCATGGTGACGCTGGATGATGGGAGAACCGTGCCATTCATCATTGGCGCCTCGCCAAGTTCAGCTCTGGAAGGGAGTCCTGCCCCGAAAATTCATACCGTTACCCGCCCGAAAGGCCGGGTGTACTGGCAAATTCAGAAATGACACCCACCCCCGACAAATCCAGACTTCGATTGGAAACAGAAACCCCTTCCGAGCAGCACGCCGCAGTGCGGGGGTTCAGTCTTATCGAATTGATGGTAACCGTGGCGGTGTTAGCTGTTTTGCTAGGTATTGCCGCACCGTCGTTCGATAATATCGCCCTGAGCAGCAGACTTACATCCTATGCCAATGAAATTGTTGCAAGCGCCAACTTGGCGCGTTCCGAGGCCTTCAAGCGCAATGCAACTGTCAAGCTTTGTGTGTCAAGCAATGGTACCAGTTGTGGATCGGGAGGGTGGCAGCAGGGCTGGATTGTGATTGCTGGCACTACGGTGCTTCAGGCGCAACCAGCCTTGCCGTCGGGTTACCGGTTGGCGGGAACCTCTGCGGAGATTGACTTCCAACCTACTGGAGTAGGAGCAACGCAAGCAAGCATCAATATTTGCCGTGCTACTCCGATTGGTAGTCAGGAGCGAATTGTTAGCATCAGCATAACCGGCAGGTCTTCGGTCACAAAAACAACCAATGGTGTTTGTTTGTAACCAACTGAATTATTAGAAAAAACCGCAGGCGGTGTGGCTGTGGCTTCTGAAATGATCTAAGTATAATTAGGCGAGGTTGACTGCGTGTTTCGTTCTTACATTGTTCCCCGACGTTGGCTGCACGTATAATCGCGCCGGTTCGCTGCTGTAGCTCAGTTGGTAGAGCAACTGATTCGTAATCAGTAGGTCACCAGTTCGATTCCGGTCAGCAGCACCAGGTTTCACGGCTCGCGACAGATCTGTCGCGAGCCGTTTTCGCCCTGAATAGAGTAATTCCATGACCCAGCCGCTTTTCGAATCCTCCATTTCAAGCCTGCCGCTGCTCGCCCGCGGCAAGGTGCGCGACATTTACGCTGTTGGCGAAGACCAGATGTTGATCATCGCCACCGACCGCCTTTCGGCCTTTGATGTGGTCATGCCCGACCCGATTCCCGGCAAGGGCGCGGTGCTGACGGCCGTGGCCGATTTCTGGTTCAGGAAGCTCGGGCACATCATTTCCAACCAGCTCACCGGCATCGACCCCGAAACGGTGGTGCAGCCCGCCGAGCGCGAGCAGGTGCGCGGCCGCGCGATTGTCGTGAAGAAGCTGAAGCCGCTGCCCATCGAGGCGGTGGCGCGCGGCTACCTGATCGGTTCGGGCTGGAAGGACTATCAGGCGACCGGCAAGGTTTGCGGCATTCCGCTCCCGGCGGGGATGCAGATGGCGCAGCAGTTGCCGCACCCCTTGTTCACGCCCTCGACCAAGGCGGCGGCGGGCACGCATGACGAGAATATCGACTTTGCAACGGTGGAGAAGCTGCTGGGCCCGGCGCTCGCGGCGCAGGTGCGGGACGCCACGCTGCGCCTCTACACCGAAGCGGCGGCCTATGCCCTGACGCGCGGCATCATCATCGCCGACACCAAGTTCGAATTCGGTCAGGATGCAGCCGGCAAGTTGTATCTGATCGACGAAGTGCTGACGCCGGATTCGTCGCGCTTCTGGCCGGCGGATACGTACAAAGTGGGCAGCAGCCCGGCCAGTTTCGACAAGCAGTTTCTGCGCGACTATCTTGAAACGCTGGACTGGAACAAGCAGGCGCCGGGACCGAAGTTGCCGCCGGAGATTCTCGAAAAGACCGCCGCGAAATACCGCGAAGCCCTGGATCGTTTGACGGCCTGATCGCCGTTAACCCGCCGTCCCGCCAGCGCCGACTTTTGGCGCAAGCGGGACGCCAACAATCCGCCAGCGCAGACTTTCTATGCGGACGATTGAACCATCGTCCGCCGTCCCCATTTGCAAATCATGAACCCACTCCTCAACTTTACCGGGCTGCCGCGCTTTGCGGATATCACGCCCGAACATGTGGCTCCGGCCGTCCGCCAGTTGCTCGATGAAAATCGCGCCCTGCTGGCCCAGTTGGAACAGCCCGCCACGCCGGCTACCTGGAACGACTTTGTGCAGCCGATGACCGATGCCGGCGAACGCCTCGGCCGCGCCTGGGGTGTCGTCGGCCACATGCACGGCGTCAACGACGTGCCGGAATGGCGCGAAACCTACAACGCGCTATTGTCCGAGGTGACGCGCTTTTTTGCCGAGCTCGGCCAGAACCTCGCGTTGTTCCAAAAATTCAAGGCGCTCGCGGTGGGTCCCGAGTACGCCACGCTTTCGCCAACCCGCCAACGCATTATCGACAACGAGATCCGCGATTTTCGTCTTGCCGGCGCCGAGTTGCCCGCCGACCAGAAACCGCGCTTTCAGGCAATCCAGGAAGAATTTTCCGCGCTGGCGGCGAAGTTTTCCGAAAACCTGCTCGACGCAACCAACGCCCATGCTGAATGGGTGACCGACGAACAGCGCCTGGCCGGGTTGCCCGATGACGTGAAGGTCGCCGCGCGCGCAGCGGCGGAACGCGACGACAAGCCCGGATGGAAATTCACCCTGCGCGCGCCCGCGTATATGCCGGTGATGCAGTATGCGGAGGATCGCGACCTGCGTGCGCGCATGTATCGCGCCTATGCGACCCGCGCCGCCGAGTTTGGTAACGCGGAATGGAACAACGGCCCGCTGATCGAGCGCATGCTCCTCCTGCGTGCGGAAGAGGCTGCCATGCTCGGCTTCGCCAACTATGCCGAGTTGTCGCTGACGCCGAAGATGGCCGATTCGCCCGCCCAGGTCGCCGCCTTTTTGCGCGACATGGCCGTGAAGGCGCGTCCCTACGCCGAGCGCGATCTCGCCGAATTGCGCGAGTTCGCCGCAAAAGAGCTTGGCCTCGCAAAACTCGAAAGCTGGGACATGTCCTGGGCTGCCGAGAAACTCAAGCTGGCGCGCTATGCCTTTTCCGACGACGAAGTGAAGCAGTACTTTCCCGAGCACAAGGTGCTGGAAGGCTTGTTTCGCGCCGTCGAGACCTTGTTTGGCGTGCAGATCCTTCCGGACAGCGCCCCGGCCTGGCATCCGGCGGTGCGATTCTTCCGCATCGAGAGAAAGGGCAAGCTGGTCGGACAGTTTTTCCTCGACCTGTATGCGCGCGAAACCAAGCGCGGTGGTGCCTGGATGGCCGATGCGATAAGTCGGCGCCTCATTGGCGTGAATGGGGACGGCGCCATCCAGACGCCGGTCGCCTTTCTGTGCTGCAACTTCCCCGCACCGGTCGGCAGCAAACCGGCGACCTTCACGCACGACGACGTGCTGACCCTGTTTCACGAAACCGGCCACGGCCTGCATCATCTGTTGACCGAGGTTGAGGAACTCGCCGTCTCGGGCATCGATGGTGTGGAATGGGACGCCGTGGAACTGCCCTCGCAGTTCATGGAAAATTTCTGCTGGGAATGGGATGTCCTTGCCGCGATGACCGCGCATGTCGGGGATGGCGAAATGAGGGGCGAACCGCTGCCGCGCACGCTCTACGACAAGATGATCGCGGCGAAGAATTTCCAGAGCGGCCTGTTTACGCTGCGCCAAGTCGAGTTCGCGCTTTTCGATCTGCGCCTGCATAGCGAAGGCCGGCAGGACTTCATGGCGCTGCTCGGCGAGGTGCGCCGCGAGGTGGCGGTGATCGTCCCGCCCGAATGGAGTCGCTTCCCGCAGAGCTTCTCGCATATCTTCGGCGGCGGCTATGCGGCCGGCTATTACAGCTACAAATGGGCCGAGGTGCTGTCGGCCGATGCTTACGCCGCCTTCGAGGAAGCGGTTCCAAGTGTCGGCACGGTGCTCGACGCGACGACCGGCGAACGTTTCTGGCGCGAGATTCTCGCCGTCGGCGGTTCGCGTCCCGCGCTCGAATCCTTCAAGGCTTTCCGTGGCCGCGAGCCGTCTCCCGACGCCTTGTTGCGTCATAATGGCATGGTCGAAAACGCATAACCGGAGTTCGCGATGAAAGCGTGGCTGTTGCTGGTGTTGCTTTGTGCAGGCCTTGCGCAGGCCCAGGCGTATCGCTGGGTCGACAAGGATGGCAAGGTGCATTACGGCGATCGTCCGCCGCCGGCGGCGCCCGGCAAGGTGCAGGAACTCAAGATGGGCGCGCCGACAGCCGACAAGCCGCTTCCCTACGCCGTGCGTCAGGCCATGGGCATTTATCCGGTGACGCTTTACGTCAGCGCCGAGTGTGGCGACGCTTGCAGGGAAGGCCGCGATCATCTCAAGCAGCGCGGCATTCCGTTCAGCGAAAAAAATGTCGCAACCAATGAAGAGATCGACGCCCTGCGCCAGTTGCAAGGCGGCGGTGAAGTTGCCGTGCCGGTGCTGCAGGTGGGTGAAAGGACCCTCAAGGGCTTTCAGGATGCGGGTTGGGGCAGACTGCTGGATGCGGCAGGTTATCCCAAGGCCGCCGGCCGATAAGCTAACCCGCTTCGCGCAGCAGCGCCGACAACTCGCGGTCGAGGAGCGCAGGGTCGCCGGAATTCAGCTCGACCAGGCGCCGCAAGTGCGTCACGCTATCCAGGTCAATGTCCTCGCAACGCAGGCCGACGCGGCAACCTTCGATGTGGGATACGGTCGCGGTCATACCGATGCTCGCCTGGGCGGCAAGATCGAGCTTTAGCTGAAAGCGATCGCCCGGCCTGCCGGACCATTCTGCCGGCATCTCGACCAGCGCGCCCTTGAGGGAAATATCGCAAAGCCCGGCCTCGATCACCCGTTCGGCCGTAGCCAGTTGCACCGGAGAGCGAAAATGCGCGCGCCAGAACTGGCGTCGGTCGTTTTGAATGGTCATGGTGCGTCCCCTGCGAAAAGGTGGCTTGCGTATCATACTTGCCGCTGTTGCGATTGTTGCCATTGCGAGGAGAAATAGCGTCGATGAAGATTGCCACCTGGAACGTTAATTCACTGAAGGTCAGGCTGCCCCAGGTTCTCGACTGGCTGGCCGTCGCACAACCCGACGCCCTGTGCCTACAAGAGACCAAGACCGAGGACGGCGGTTTTCCCTTCGCCGCGCTTGAGGCGGCGGGATATCCTGCCATCCACAACGGGCAAAAGACCTACAACGGCGTGGCGATCCTTGCGCGCAATAGCTTGCTTGACGAAACGCGCGACTTGCCGGATTTCGACGATCCGCAAAAACGGGTGATCGCTGCTTCACTGGGCGACGTTCGGCTGGTCTGCGCCTACATGCCCAACGGCCAGGCGGTGGGTTCAGACAAGTATGAATACAAGCTGCAATGGCTTGCCGCGCTCGCCCGCTGGCTGAAGGACGAATTGCAGCGCCATCCGCAGCTCGCGCTGCTGGGTGATTTCAACATCGCGCCGGATGACCGCGACGTGCATGATCCCGTCGCCTGGCGGGGACAGATTCTGTGCAGCGAGCCGGAACGCGCGGCTTTTCGGGCGTTGCTCGACCTGGGGTTGGCCGATGCCTTCCGCCTGTTCGAGCAGCCCGAAAAATCTTTTTCGTGGTGGGACTACCGCATGATGGGTTTTCGCCGCAACCATGGGTTGCGCATCGATCACATTCTTCTGTCGCCGGCGCTGGCCAGCCGCTGCCATGCCTGCAGCATCGACAAGAGCCCGCGCAAGCTGGAACGCCCCTCCGACCATGCCCCGGTGATTGCGGAACTATGACGCTCAATGAGCTGTATCCGGTATTGCAGACGGTGCCGCTTCCCTTGCAGGTGCGTTTCGCCAGCGAAGCGCGGCAAATGGAGGCGCCCGCCGGCACGGTGTTGTTCGACGAGCGGCAGTCCTGTCAGGGTTTTCCCCTGGTGCTCTCCGGCGCCATCCGTGTCGCCAAGCTGGCGGCGAACGGGCGCGAATTGCCGCTGTATCGCGTGCTGCCGGGCGAATCCTGCATCATCACCTCAAGCTGCCTGCTGGGCCACATCGACTACAACGCGCGCGGCGTCGCCGAAGGCGATACCACGCTGATGTTGTTGCCGCGTCCGCTATTCGACGAGTTGCTGGCGCAGGCGCCTTTTCGGGATTTCGTGTTCAAGCTGTTTTCCGAACGTATCGTCGAACTGATGCAACTGATCGAGGAAGTGGCCTTTCGCAAGCTCGATCAGCGACTGGCTAATTTGTTGCTCGGCAAGGGGCGGCAACTGCACACGACCCATCAACAGCTCGCCGACGAACTGGGCAGCGTGCGCGAAATGGTCAGCCGGCTGCTGAAGGGCTTTGCCGACCAAGGCCTGGTGCGGCTGGGGCGCGAACAGATCGAGATTCTCGACCCCGCGGGCCTGCGCAAGGTGGCCGGTTAGGCGTCGCTAAAAGTCGGCGCTGGCCGGACGGCGTCAATGTGACAAAGGTTACTGAATCAGTCGGCTATTAGGTGGTCAAATGGGTTCGTCGTACTTAACCACAAGGAGAGCTCACATGAAACTGAATGTTGGCGGCATCGACCGCCCCCTGCGCATTCTCGCTGGTTTGGGCCTGATCGGCTGGGCTCTGATAGGCGGCCCGGTCTGGGCCTGGATTGGCGTTGTTCCCTTGGCCACCGGCCTGATCGGCTTCTGCCCGATCTACCCGATCCTCGGCATGAACACCTGCCCGATGAAGAAGTAGGAATAAATATCCCCAAGCAGTGAAACGGCGTGCTTCGGTACGCCGTTGTTGCTTGTAAAATGCGCCCATGTTGAAACAACGCACCCTCAAATCCATTGTTCGCGCCACCGGTGTCGGTCTGCATTCTGGCCAGAAGGTGACGCTCGTGTTGCGTCCCGCTGCGGCGGGTACGGGCATCGTGTTTACCCGCGTCGACCTGACGCCGCCGGTGGTCATCAAGGCCGACCCCTATGCGGTCGGCGACACGCGCATGGCCTCCTGCCTGGAAAAGGAGGGTGTCAAGCTCGGCACGGTCGAACATCTGATGTCGGCGCTGGCCGGTCTGGGCATCGACAACCTGTACGTCGATGTGGATGCCGAGGAAATCCCCATCATGGACGGTTCGGCGGCGCCCTTCGTGTTTCTGCTGCAATCGGCCGGCATCGTCGAACAAAATGCCGCCAAGCGCTTTTTGCGGGTGAAGAAGACCGTTGAGGTGCAAGAGGGTGACAAGTGGGCGCGGCTGGCACCCTACGATGGCTTTCGCCTCGAATTCTCCATCCAGTTCAACCATCCGGCGGTGGATCGCTCCGGGATGGAGGTAGAGGTCGATTTTGCCGATCAGTCCTACATCCGCGAAATTTCCCGCGCCCGCACCTTCGGCTTCACGCATGACGTCGAAGCCATGCGCGCCCAAGGGCTGGCGCTCGGCGGCAGCCTCGACAACGCCATCGTGATGGACGAATACCGCGTGCTGAATGCCGAGGGCCTGCGCCTGCCGGCCGAATTCGTGCGCCACAAGGTGCTTGACGCCATCGGCGACCTGTATCTGGCCGGTGCGCCCCTGCTGGCGATTTTCAGCGCCCACAAGTCCGGACATGCGCTGAACAACCGGCTATTGCGCGCGCTCCTGGCCGACGCTACCGCCTGGGAGTGGGTAAGCTTCGATTTGCCCGCCACGACTCCGGAACGCGTGGCGCGGCTTTATCCCGAGCTCCAGTTCGTCTGATGCTGTTTTTGCGCATCATCGGCATTCTGGCGGTGATCGCGATCGGGGCGGGGGTCGTCACCTATCTGCTGACCGGCGACCGCCGCTATCTCAGCATGGCCGGACGCATCGCCAAATACGCATTGATCCTCGCGCTGGGGCTGTTTGTCCTGCTGGCTTTCGAGCGACTCATAGTCATTTTTTAAGCGTTCTTCAGCAGTTTTTCCAGCGCAAGACGAACCGGCGAGTCCTCTTCGAGGCCGCTGGCCAGTGATGTAAGTGCCTGCTTCGGCCTCTCCCCGAGTGTTTTTGGCGGTTTCTGGCGCGGGCCGGTCGAAAGTCGGCGGCGGGGTTGCACCCTCACCTCGATTCCGCTAACCTCCTGCCCCTGTTGAATAAAACCCTCGGCGAGCCGTGGCGCCAACTGCCTCAGCTTGACCGCGACCGCGCCGCTGTCGGCGTGGATAACGACTTTGCCCCGCTTGAGATTGGCGATGCGCGCGCCCGGTGAGAGATAGGCCGGCAGGGCGGCATCGAGCAGGGTTTGCAAGCGCTGTAGACGATTCGCCTGGTCGGCTAACCGGGCAAAGGCGTCGGCAGTGGAAAGAAAATCTTTCAAAGTGCCACGGCTATTCGAGAATGTGCTCACAGTTTTGCGCGTTCTTCAGGTGGGTTTCAATGAATCGCCGGGCGACAGAAAGGGAGAAAACGCATGCATATTATTCTGGTCTCCAACCGGATGGCAACCGCCCGCAGCATCACGCTCACCAATGGGCGTCTGGCGCTGATCGCGGCCGGCTTGATTGCGGCTGTCCTGGCCTTGTCCTCCATGCTGTCGTACCTGACCGTGCGCCATGCCGCAGAAATCCGCCTGCCCGCGCTTCGGGAACTGCTGCGGACCGTCAGTCTCGAAGAAGCGGGCAAGACCCACGAACTGGTGCGCGAAAATCTGTCGACCATGGCGACGCGCCTGGGTCAGATGCAGGGGCAGTTGATGCAACTGGATTCCCTCGGCGAGCGCATTGCCGGTCTGGCCGGCGTCAAGTCCAATGACGGCAAGGCGGCCAATTCCTCCAATTCCGCCAAAACCGGCGCCGATGGTCGCGGCGGCCCGCTGCTGCGACCGGACAACCTGACCCAGGACGGCCTGCAGCGCGCCCTCGACGAGATGTCGCGTCAGGTGGAGATGAAGAGCGATACGCTGGCGATGCTGGAAAGCCGGCTTTTCGAGGAGCGCATTCGCAAGAGCCTGCTGCCGACGGCGCTGCCGGTGCCGACGGTCATCCCGACCTCCAACTTCGGCTGGCGCCCCGACCCGTTTACCCAGCAGACCGCCATGCACGAAGGCATCGATTTCATGGCCGAACCGGGCACGCCGATCCTGGCGGCCGCCGCGGGCATCGTGCAGGTGGCCGAGCGGCACCCGCAATACGGCAACATGGTCGACATCGACCACGGCAATGACCTGGTCACGCGCTATGCCCACGCGTTGCAGGTTTTCGTCAAACCGGGCGAGTTCGTCAAGCGCGGCCAGAAGATCGCTAGCGTCGGTTCCACCGGCCGTTCCACCGGGCCGCACCTGCATTTCGAGGTGCGCGTCGGCGGCGCGGCGCAAAATCCCATGCGCTTCCTCAATCAGAAGGATGCGCTGCTGGCGCGGCGGTAACTTCGGCCCTGCCGGTCAAGGGGGCTAGCCCCCGCGTGATAACATTCCGCCCTTTGGCGCAGTGCGTCCAAGCTTTCAAGGCGTGAACTCTCCATGATTTTTTCCGGTTTATTAAAGAAGATTTTTGGCAGCCGCAACGACCGTTTGCTGCGCCAGTATTCAGCCAATATCGCCCGCATCAATGCACTCGAAAGCCAGATGCAGGCGCTGAGTGATACCGCTCTGGCGGCAATGACCCCCGCCTTCAAGGCGCGCGTGGAGCAGGGCGAAAGCCTCGACAGCCTGTTGCCGGAAGCCTTCGCCGTGGTGCGCGAGGCGGCGCGCCGGGTGCTGGGCATGCGGCATTTCGACGTGCAGTTGATCGGCGGCATGGTGCTGCACAACAACAAGATCGCCGAGATGCGCACCGGCGAGGGCAAGACGCTGATGGCGACCCTGCCGGCCTATCTCAATGCGCTGTCCGGCAAGGGCGTGCATGTGGTGACGGTGAATGAATACCTCGCCAGTCGCGATGCCGAATGGATGGGCCGCCTCTATCGCTTTCTCGGCCTGGAAGTCGGCTGCAATCTCGCCCAGATGGATCATGCCGCCAAGCAGGCTGCCTATGCCGCCGACATTACCTACGGCACCAATGGCGAATTCGGCTTCGACTACCTGCGCGACAACATGGTGTATGCCGCCAGCGAGCGGGTGCAGAAGAAGCTCAACTACGCCATCGTGGACGAGGTCGATTCGATCCTCATTGACGAGGCGCGCACCCCGCTGATCATTTCCGGCCAGGCCGAACAGCACACCGAGCTTTACGTCAAGATGAACGCCGTGCCGCCGCTGCTCGACAAGGGCGTGGCGGCGCCAAGCCCGGAGGAGCAGGATAGCGGCGACTTCATCGTCGACCTCAAGGCGCACTCGGTGCTGCTCACCGAAGCGGGCCACGAAAAAGCCGAGGAAGTCCTGGCGCGCCTCGGCCTGTTGCCCGATGGCGGCAGTCTTTACGACCCGGCTAACATTCTGCTGATGCATCACCTGTACGCCGCCTTGCGCGCGCACAACCTGTTTCACCGCGACCAGCAATATGTCGTGCAAAACAATGAGGTGGTCATCGTCGATGAGTTCACCGGCCGCCTGATGACCGGGCGGCGCTGGTCCGACGGTCTGCACCAGGCGGTCGAGGCGAAAGAAGGCGTGGCGATCCAGTCCGAGAACCAGACGCTCGCCTCGATTACCTTCCAGAACTTCTTCCGCATGTACAGCAAGCTGTCCGGCATGACCGGCACGGCGGATACCGAGGCCTACGAATTCCAGCAGATCTACGGGCTGGAGACGGTGGTCATCCCGACCAACCAGCCGATGATCCGCATCGACCACAACGACCAGATCTTCCGCACGGCGCCGGAAAAATTCACCGCCATGATCGCCGACATCCGCGACTGTCACCAGCGCGGTCAGCCGGTGCTGGTGGGCACCACCTCGATCGAAAATTCCGAGCTGCTCTCCAGCATGCTCGACCGCGAGAAGCTGGCACATCAGGTGCTCAACGCCAAGCAGCATGCGAAAGAGGCCGAAATCATCGTCCAGGCCGGCCAGCCGGGCATGATCACCATCGCCACCAACATGGCGGGTCGCGGCACCGACATCGTGCTGGGTGGCAACATCGACAAGCCGCTCAACGCGATCCTGAATGATGAGGCGCTGCCGGCCGACGAAAAAGCGCGGCGCGTTGCTGAGCTCAAGGCGGCCTGGCAGAAACTGCACGACCAGGTGCTGGCGGCGGGGGGGTTGCACATCATCGGTTCCGAGCGTCACGAATCGCGGCGCATCGACAACCAGTTGCGCGGCCGCGCTGGCCGGCAGGGCGACCCGGGCTCTTCGCGCTTCTACCTCGCGCTCGACGATCAACTCCTCAAGATCTTCGCCGGCGAGCGCCTCAATGCCATCATGGTGCGCCTCAAGATGCCGGAAGGCGAGCCCATCGAGCATGCCATGGTGACGCGCTCCCTGGAATCCGCCCAGCGCAAGGTCGAGCAGCGCAACTTCGACATCCGCAAGCAACTGCTGGAATACGACGACGTCGCCAGCGACCAGCGCAAGGTGATCTACCAGCAGCGGAACGAGCTGCTCGATTCCGCCGACGTTGCCGACACGATCACCGCGATGCGCCAGGGCGTTATCCATGACGTATTTCGTGACTACGTGCCGGCGGAAAGCGTCGAGGAGCAGTGGAATCTCGGCGAGCTCGAGCTGGCCTTGCACGCCGAACTGTCGCTCACGCTGCCCGTGGCGCAATGGGTGAAGGACGATCCGAAGATCAATGACGATGACATCCTCAAACGCATCCTCGACGCCGCCGACGCGGCCTATGCCGAAAAGGTCGCGCGGGTCGATCTGGCGGCGTGGTACGGTTTCGAGCGCAGCGTCATGCTGCAGAGTCTCGATTCCCACTGGCGCGAGCACCTCGCTGCGCTCGACCATTTGCGGCAGGGCATCCACCTGCGCGGTTATGCGCAGAAAAATCCCAAGCAGGAATACAAGCGCGAGGCTTTCGAACTGTTCGAAGGGCTGCTCGACACCGTGCGGCGCGAGGTCACCCGCATCCTGACGACCGTGGAAATCCGCAACGAAGAGCAGATCGAGGTCGCCGAGCAGCAGCACCCGCAGCTCGAGAACGTCCAGTACCACCACGCCGATTATGACGAGGTGCTGGGCGGGGGTGGCGGTGGCGAGGCGGCGGCGGGCGCGGAGAAAAAGCCGCAACCGCATGAACGCGCCCTGCCCAAGGTCGGCCGCAACGAGTCCTGTCCCTGTGGTAGCGGCAAGAAGTACAAACACTGTCACGGCAAGCTGAGCTGAGCGAATGAATTACCCGCTGCGCACCATTCAGGAGGATGGCGATGCGGCTCATTGCAGCGTCATTATTCTCGATCAGACAAGGCTGCCGCGCGAGACGGCTTTCGTCCGACTGAATACACTCGCCGATGCCGCGCACGCGATCCGCGTCATGCAGGTGCGCGGCGCTCCGCTGATCGGCGCGACCGCCGCTTACGGCGTGGCGCTCGGACTGGCTGAAGACATTCCGCTCGAAACCGTTGTTGCCACGCTGGCCGCTACGCGGCCGACCGCGATCAATCTGCGCTGGGCGCTTGACCGCATGACGCGGGTTTTGCAGAAGTCGGCGCTGGTCTCAGTTGCCAATGAGCGGCGCGAGTTGGCCTGGCAAGAGGCCCGCGCCATCGCACAGGAAGATGCGGCCGCCAACGCCGCCATCGGCCGTCACGGCGTGGAAATCCTCAAGCCCATCGCGGCACAAAAAGGGCGTGTCGAGGTGATGACCCACTGCAATGCCGGCTGGCTGGCGACGGTCGCCCACGGCACGGCGCTTGCCCCGATCTATGCGGCGCAGGCTGCTGGGCTGGTTGTGCACGTCTGGGTTTCGGAAACCCGCCCGCGCAACCAGGGGCTGCTCACCGCCTGGGAACTTGATCAGGCCGGCGTGCCGCACACCTTCATGGTCGACAATGCCGCCGGCCTTCTGATGATGCAGGGCCGGGTCGACTGCGTGATCGTCGGCGCCGACCGCATCGCCGCCAACGGTGACACGGCCAACAAGGTCGGCACCTACCTCAAGGCGCTGGCCGCGCGGGCGCATGGCGTGCCGTTCTACGTCGCCGCGCCGATCTCGACGATCGACTTTGCCTGTCCGGACGGGGCGCACATTCCGATTGAAGAGCGTGCCGCCGAGGAGGTCGGGGTCGGCTCGATGGCGTTCGCCAATCCGGCCTTCGATGTCACCCCGGCTAATCTGATTGCCGGCATCATCACCGAGCGCGGCATTGTCCCCGCCGACCAACTGGCGCGCGTCAAGCCATGAGCGCTCTGGCTGCCGCCGTGCTCGCCACCGCCCGCGCGATGAATGCGGCAGGCATCAATCGCGGCGCGGCGGGCAACGTCAGCGCGCGCTGCGCCGACGGTTTCATCATCACGCCGACCGGCATGGCTTACGACGATTGTGCGGCAGAAGACATGGCAAAAGTCGGCGTTACCGCAACAGTCGCGCAGCGACTCACAACGCTCCCCTCGCCCCTTGCGGGAGAGGGGCAGGGGGAGAGGGGGCTGGCGCAAGGCCGCCGCAAGCCCTCGTCGGAATGGCGCTTTCATCACGACATCTATGCCGCCCGCCCCGAGGCGGGGGCGATTATCCATGCCCATTCGCCGTTCGCCACCGCGCTGGCTTGCCAAGAGATCGAAATCCCGCCGTTTCACTACATGATCGCCCGGTTCGGCGGCGCCACCGTGCGCTGCGCCGCCTACGCCACCTTCGGCACCCAGGCCCTTTCTGATGCGCTGCTGGTCGCCCTGCGGGAGCGTCGCGCCTGCCTGATGGCGCATCACGGCATGGTGGTGTTTGGCAATGACCTCAAGGAGGCGCTGGCGCTGGCGATCGAGTTCGAATCACTCTGCGAGCAATTCTGGCGGGTGCTGCAACTGGGCCAGCCGAAATTGCTGCCCGCCGACGAAATGACGCGGGTGATCGAAAAGTTCAAGGATTACGGACAGCAGTAACTTTCACAGGAGAGCGTTCAATGCAGATCAAGGACAGTGTCTTCATCGTCACCGGCGGTGCTTCCGGCCTGGGCGCCGGCACGGCGCGTTTGTTGGCAGAGCGGGGCGGCAAGGTTGTGCTGGCCGACCTGAACAAGACCGACGGCGCGGCGCTGGCGGCGGAACTGGGCACTGGCGCGCGCTTTGTCGAGACCAATGTCGCTGATGAGGCAAGCGCGGCGGCCTGCGTGGCAGAGGCGCTCGCGGCGTTCGGCGCGGTGCATGGCCTGGTGAGTTGCGCTGGCATCGTCATCGGCGAAAAAATCGTGGGCAAGGAGGGGCCGCACGCGCTCGCGAGCTTTAAACGAGTCATCGACATCAACCTGGTGGGCACCTTCAACATGATTCGCCTGGCGGCGGACGCCATGTGTCGCAACGCGCCGAATGACATGGGGGAGCGCGGCGTGATCGTCAGCACCGCGTCGGTGGCGGCGTTCGATGGGCAGTTGGGACAGGCGGCGTATGCCGCATCGAAGGGCGGCATCGTCGCCATGACGCTGCCGATTGCCCGCGATTTGTCGCGCAACGGCATTCGCGTGATGACCATCGCGCCGGGCATTTTCGAGACGCCGATGCTGCTGGGCATGCCACCCGAAGTGCAGGAGGCGTTGGGCAAGATGGTGCCGTTTCCCGCGCGGCTGGGCAAGCCGGCCGAATATGCCGCGCTGGCACTGCACATCTTCGAAAACACGATGCTGAACGGCGAGGTGATCCGCCTCGACGGCGCCATCCGCATGCAGCCGAAATAAGTGGGTAACGCGGAAAACTGTTACCACTGCGGCCTGCCGGTGCCGGCCGGCGGCGGCTGGCATGTCGAAATTGACAACGCGCCGCGCGCGATGTGCTGCGCCGGCTGCCAGGCCGTGGCGCAGGCGATCGTTGCCAACAACCTGACTGATTATTACCGGCATCGCGATGCGCTGCCCGAGAGCCAGCGCGAGGCCATGCCGCAGGCCTTGCAGGAGCTCGGGCTGTTCGATCATCCCGAGGTGCAGAAGAATTTTGTCCGCCCGGTGGGTGAGCATGAGCGCGAGGCGGCGCTGATTCTCGAAGGCATCACCTGTGCGGCTTGCGTCTGGCTCAACGAGGCGCATATCGCCCGCCAGCCGGGCGTGACGGCGGTGGATATCAATTACGCCACGCGCCGCGCGCGGGTGCGCTGGGACGAAAACGTCACCAAGCTTTCGGCGTTGCTCGAAGCCATTCAGGCCATCGGCTATCGCGCCCATCCTTACGATGTCACGCGTTCCGAGCTGTTGGCCCAGAAGGAGCGCCGCACCGCGCAGTGGCGGTTGTTCGTCGCCGGTTTCGGCATGATGCAGGTGATGATGTATGCCTTGCCGGTGTATCTCGCCGCCGGCGATATGACGTTCGACATCGAGCAATTGATGCGCTGGGCGAGCCTGCTGTTGACCCTGCCGGTGATGGCCTATTCGTCCGCGCCATTCTTTGCCAATGCCTGGCGCGATCTGCGCTTCAAGCGGGTGGGCATGGACGTGCCGGTGGCGCTGGGCATCGGCAGCGCCTTTGCCGCCAGTGTCTGGGCGACCCTGATGGCGACGGGCGAGGTGTATTTCGATTCAGTGACGATGTTCGTGTTTTTCCTGCTGACGGGGCGTTATCTGGAAATGATGGCGCGGCAGAAGGCGGCGCGCGGCGTCGAGGAACTGGCGCGCGCCTTGCCGGCCTTCGCCGAACGCCTGCCGCAGTGGCCGGAACGTGAAGGCGAGCGCGTGGCGGTGGTCGATCTCGCGGCGGGCGACCATGTGCTGGTGCGGCCGGGCGAGGTGATTCCCGGCGACGGCGCGGTGATCGATGGCGCGAGCAGCAGCGACGAGTCGCTCCTGACGGGCGAGAGCCGTCCGCGCGCCAAGCAGATCGGCGACGTGGTGATTGGTGGCAGCGTGAATGTGGCCAGCCCGCTGGTGGTGCGCTTGTCAAGCGTCGGCGAGGCAACGCGGCTGGCGTCGATTCGTCGCCTGATGGAGCAGGCCGCCGCCGAAAAACCCGCGTTGGTGCAAATGGCCGATCGCATCGCCTTTCACTTCGTCTGGGTCTTGCTTCTGCTTGCCGCCGCGACGGGCCTGTACTGGCTGAATGTCCAGCCCGACCAGGCGCTCTGGGTGTTTGTCGCCGTGCTGGTGGTGAGTTGTCCCTGCGCGCTGTCGCTGGCGACGCCAACGGCGCTGACCGTGGCGACGGGTGCGTTGGCGCGGGAGGGCGTGCTGGTCACGCGCGGCCACGCCATCGAGACGCTGGCACGCGCCAGTCATTGGATTTTTGACAAGACCGGCACGCTGACGGTCGGTCGGCCGACCGTGGTCGACCATACGCTGGCCACACCGGCCGACGGCGCAGCCAGCTTTGCCCTGGTACGCGCTCTGGAACGGGCCTCGGAACATCCGCTTGGCCGCGCCCTGCTTGAGAAAGTCGGCGCTGGCGAGACGGCGTCAGCCGCGCTCGCCGCCAATAGGGAGACGGCGTCGGTGACGGGACTCAGGGCGGTGACGGGGCAGGGCATCGAGGCGCAATTGAACGGCGGGCAGGTAAGGATTGGCACGCCGGCGTTTGTCGCCGAACTGCATGGTTTGACGATGCCGCCAACCATGTCGGGCTGGTTGCAAGCCGGCGACACGGTGGTGGCGCTGGGCGACACGACCGGCTGGCTGGCCTGGTTCCGCATCGCCGATGCCTTGCGGCCCGGCGCAGCCGTGGCGCTTGGCGCAATGCGCGCCCAGGGGCTGAAGTTGACCATCCTCTCGGGAGACGCGCCCGAGACGGTAGCGGCCGTGGCGGCGGAACTGGGCATCGACGACTTTCATGGCGGCATGACGCCGGAGGGGAAGCATGCTTACCTGAGTGCAATGCAGGCGGGCGGGGAAACCGTGGCGATGGTCGGCGACGGCGTGAACGATGCGCCGGTGCTGGCGCAGGCGCATGTCTCGATCGCCATGGGCGGCGGCACCGACCTGGCCCGCGGCCAGGCCGACGTGATACTGTTGTCCGACGACCTGGCGCACCTCGTTCGCGGCGCGGCCCTGGCGCGGCGCGCGTTGTCCATCATCCGGCAAAATCTGGGTTGGTCTTTTGCGTACAACATTACGGCGATACCCCTGGCCATGGCGGGTTGGGTCACGCCCTGGATGGCCGGCATCGGCATGTCGGCCAGCTCATTGCTGGTGGTCATGAACGCGCTGCGGCTGCAAAAAAAACGGGTGGGCTGACATGGAAAGTCTTTATCTGCTGATCCCTTTTTCGGTGGTGCTGGTCTTTGTCATCGGCGTGATCTTCTGGTGGTCGCTGAAGAGCGGCCAAATGGACGATCTGGAGGGACCGGCCTACCGTGTCTTGATGGACGACGACCGCGCCACGGCGACTCCCGGGGAGCAAGCACCAAGCAATGAGTCAGTTGACGCAGATCAAAGCCCACTAAATAAGTAAGGGTATGATTATCGGGTTCGTTTCATCGGATAGTCTCTCTGTTGGGGTTGGGGGTGCGCGGTTGCGCACCCCTTTTTTTTCGCTTGTAGCCCTAAAACTAGAGTGGTTAAATAACCACATAAATAAAATTGTCTTAACAAAAGTTGACCTGAGTCAATTTGACGCACCTGATGTGAAGTATCCTTCGCCCCAATCCTCCCGGGGGAATGAATGGAACGGGGGAACCGCTTTGTTTTTCTATGAGAGAGGTGAACACCATCATGCAATCGCAAGCGACCTACGACTACAAAGTTGTGCGCCAGTTCGCCGTGATGACCGTTATCTGGGGCATCGTCGGCATGCTGGTCGGCGTCATCATCGCTGCCCAACTGGTCTGGCCGGATCTGTTGCCATTTGAATGGCTGTCTTACGGCAGGCTGCGGCCGCTGCACACCAACGCGGTGATTTTCGCGTTTGGCGGTTCCGCATTGTTCGCCACCTCTTTTTATGTGGTGCAGCGCACCTGCCACACCTCGCTGTTTTTGCCGGGGTTGGCGACATTCATTTTCTGGGGCTGGCAAATCGTCATCGTCCTGGCGGCGATCACGCTGCCGCTGGGCTTTACCCAGGGCAAGGAATACGCCGAACTCGAGTGGCCGATCGACATCCTGATCACCGTGATCTGGGTGGCCTACGCGATTGTTTTCTTCGGCACCATCGGCATCCGCAAGACGCCGCATATTTATGTCGCCAACTGGTTCTACGGCGCCTTCATCATCGCCGTCGCCCTGTTGCACATCTTCAACAGCGCGGCGATCCCGGTCACCCTGACCAAGTCCTACTCGGCCTATGCCGGCGTGCAGGACGCGATGATCCAGTGGTGGTACGGCCATAACGCGGTGGGCTTCTTCCTGACCGCCGCCTTCCTCGGCATGATGTATTACTTCGTGCCGAAGCAGGCCGAACGCCCGATCTATTCCTACCGCCTGTCGGTGGTGCACTTCTGGGCGCTGGTCTTCACCTACATGTGGGCCGGCCCGCACCATCTGCACTACACCGCGCTGCCCGACTGGACGCAGTCGATCGGCATGGTCTTCTCGCTGATCCTGCTGGCGCCTTCCTGGGGCGGCATGATCAACGGCATCATGACGTTGTCCGGCGCCTGGCACAAGCTGCGCGACGATCCGATCCTCAAGTTCATGATCGTCTCGCTGTCCTTCTACGGCATGTCGACCTTCGAAGGCCCGATGATGTCGATCAAGACGGTAAATGCGCTGTCGCACTACACCGACTGGACGGTCGGCCACGTGCATTCGGGCGCGCTTGGCTGGGTGGCGATGATCTCGATCGGTTCGATCTACTACCTGATCCCGCGGCTGTTCGGCAAGGCGCAAATGTATTCGGTCGGCCTGATCAACGTGCATTTCTGGCTGGCCACGCTCGGCACGGTGCTCTACATCGCCGCGCTGTGGATCTCCGGCGTGATGCAAGGCCTGATGTGGCGCGCCACCAACGCGGATGGCACGCTGACCTATTCGTTCGTCGAATCCGTCAAGGCCTCCTACCCGTTCTGGACCATCCGTGTCGTCGGCGGCGTGTTGTTCCTCACCGGCATGCTGCTGATGGCCTACAACATGTTCAAGACCATCGCCTCTGGTCGCGCGGTCGATGACGCACCCGTCCTCGTACCCGCCCACGCCCACTGATCGCAAGGGAGAATCTCATCATGCTGACGCATGCAAAAATCGAAACCAGCAACACCCTGATGATCGTTCTGACCACGCTGGTCCTGGTCTGGGGCGGCCTGGTGGAAATCGTGCCACTGTTCTTCCAGAAATCATTGACCACGCCGGTCAATGAACTGGTCAAGCCCTACCCCGCCCTGCAACTGGCCGGACGCGACATCTACATCCGCGAGGGCTGCTACAACTGCCACTCGCAGATGATCCGTCCCTTCCGCGCCGAGACCGAGCGCTATGGCCACTACTCGGTGGCGGGTGAGTTTGTTTATGATCATCCGTTCCAGTGGGGTTCCAAGCGCACCGGCCCCGATCTGGCGCGGGTCGGCGGACGTTACTCCGACCAGTGGCACAAGATTCACCTGCTCAATCCGCGCGACGTCGTGCCCGAGTCGAACATGCCGGCCTACGCCTGGCTGGATCGGCCGCTCAAGGAGCCCAACATCAGTGACAAGATGGCGGCGCTGCGCAAGGTGGGCGTGCCTTACACCGACCAGGAAATTGCCGAAGCGCCCAAGGCGGTCGAAGGCAAGACCGAAGTCGAGGCCGTCATCGCCTACCTGCAGGGCATGGGTCTGGCGCTCAAGCAGACCCGCTGAGATCAAAATGGATATCAACGACCTGCGTTCCCTCTTCACGGTGCTGGTGTTCGGCGCGTTCATCGGCATCGTGGCCTGGGCATACTCCTCGAAGCGCAAGCAAGCGTTCGATGAAGCGGCCAGACTGCCGCTCGACGACGATGCGCCCGCGGCCCGGGGCGACGCGGGCCAACAGCACAACTGAAAGGAATTCGTCATGGATTTCAAGAACACGAGCGATTTTGTCAGCGGTTTCTGGAACCTCTACGTGATCGTCATCGTCGCCGTCAGCATCATCGGCTGCGCCGTATTTTTGTGGGTGCAAGGCGGGGCCAAGCACAAGCCCGGCGAGGTGACCGGCCACGTCTGGGACGAGAACCTTGAGGAGTACAGCAACCCGCTGCCCAACTGGTGGCGCTGGATGTTCTACATCACCGTGGTGTTCGCCCTAGTTTATCTCGCGCTGTATCCCGGCCTCGGCAACATGGCGGGCAGCTTCGGCTGGACGGCGCGCGGCCAGTATGAAACCGAGATGCAGGCGGCCGAGGCGCAGTATGGCCCCAAGTTCAACCAGTTCCTCAAGCAGGATGTCATGACCGTGGCGGCCAATCCGGAAGCGCGGGAAATGGGCGCGCGCCTGTTTCAGACCTATTGCGCCCAGTGCCATGGCGGCGACGCCGGCGGGCAGCCGAGCTTCCCCAACCTGAAGGACGGCGACTGGCTGTGGGGCGGCACGCCAGAGCGGATCAAGGAAAGCATCACCATTGGCCGCCTGGGCGTCATGACCCCGAAAGGCACCAAGCCCGACATGGATGCCGAACAGGTCAAGGATGTTGTGCACTATGTGCGCTCCCTGTCCGGTTTGACGGCCGACTCGGTTCGCGTCCAGCGCGGTCAGGAGCTCTTCCCGCTGGCTTGCGCGGCCTGTCACGGCGCCGATGCCAAGGGCATGGAGGCGGCCGGCTACCCAAACCTGACCGACAAGATCTGGCTGTACAGCTCGCGCGAGGACAGCATGATCGCCTTGGTGACCAAGGGCACCCAAAACCAGATGCCGGGTTTCGGCGAGTTTCTCGGCGAGGCCAAGGTGCATCTGCTGACTGCTTATGTCTGGGGCCTGGGCGGGGGCGCCAAGCCAGTCGCCGCGCAATAGCTATCAGATTGTTTTCAACTCTCGGCCATGACCGGCCGAGAGTTTCTCGCCAACCGTTGGTTGGGTATCGCTTGGGCGATAATGGACGGGTATCCAGAGGCCGATTTCAGCGAATGCTCCGCCTTTTGCACCGCCATTGAGACTCAGTAAGCCATGAACCAGAAAAACTCCCAAGCTGCCGCCGCCGCTCCCGCAGTGGAGGAGGGGCTTTACAAGGCGCGCAAGAAAATCCAGGTGCGCTCGGTGGCGGGCCTGTTCGCCACCTGGCGCTGGGTGCTGGTCTGGTTTACCCAGTTGCTGTATTACGGCTTGCCGTGGCTGCAATGGAATGACCGGCAGGCCGTGCTGCTCGATCTGGTCAATCGCAAATTCTACATTTTCGGGCTGGTGTTATGGCCGCAGGATGTATTTTTCCTTGCCATCATCCTGATCATCTCGGCTTACGCGCTGTTTTTATTTACGGCGGTGGCGGGGCGCCTGTGGTGCGGTTATGCCTGCCCGCAAACCGTCTATACCGAGATCTTCATGTGGATCGAGGAGAAGATCGAGGGCAACCGCGGCGCCCGCATCAAGCTCGACCGGGCGCCCAACGATGCGCGCAAGCTGATCCGGCGCGGCCTCAAGTATGGCGCGTGGATTTTGCTGGCGCTATGGACCGGCTTCACCCTGGTGGGGTATTTCTCGCCGATCCATGTGCTGTGGGGCGAGTTCTGGGCGTGGAATCTCGGGCCTTGGGAAACTTTCTGGATCTTTTTCTACGCCGCTTTCACCTATGCCTTCGCCGGGCACATGCGCGAACAGGTGTGCCTGTACATGTGCCCCTATGCGCGCTTCCAGGGCGTGATGTTCGACCCCGACACCCTGGTGATCACCTACGACCCGGAGCGCGGCGAGCCGCGCGGGCCGCGCAAGAAAGGCGTTGATCCGCGGAGCGTCGGCAAGGGTGACTGCGTCGATTGCGACATCTGCGTGCAGGTCTGTCCGACCGGCATCGATATCCGCGACGGCCTGCAATACGAATGCATCGGCTGCGCCGCCTGCATCGATGCCTGCGATACCGTGATGGCGCAGATGAACTATCCCAAGGGTCTGATCCGCTATACCACCGAGAATGCGCTGGAGCGCCATTGGGGCATGAAGGAAATCCTCGGCCATATCGTGCGCCCGCGCATCATCATTTACACCGTCATCCTCGTCGGCATCACCCTCGCGTTGATCTGGGGGCTGGCCAATAAGGCCGATTTACGCGTCAATGTGCTGCGTGACCGGGCTATCCTGTCGCGCGAAGTCGAGGGCAGCCTGATTGAAAATGTCTATCGCCTGCAGGTGATGAACGTGACAGAGCAGGCGCACCGTTATACGGTGTCCGTGTTTGGCCTCGAAGGCATCAAGCTGGAGGGCGACGCCACCATCGAAGTGCCCTCGGTCACGAGCAAGAGCTTCCCGCTGATCGTCCGCGTCCCGCTGGAGTCAGGCAAGCGGGGGTCGCACACGATTTATTTCGATGTCAAGGCAGAAAACAATGCCAGGATGGCCGTGCATGAAAAGGCCACTTTCCTGATTCCCTGATTTTCCATGCTATACGAATGAACAACATGACTACTCCCGCGCTACAAAATGCAAACCCCTGGTATCGGGAACCCTGGCCGTGGCTGCTCATGGTGCTGCCGGCCACCTCCGTGGTCGTGGGACTTGCCTTTGCCTGGGTGGCGGTGGTGACCAACGACGGGCTGGTGACCGAGGACTACTACAAGCAGGGGCAAATGATCGGTGAAACGCTGGTGCAAAGCCGGCGCGCGGAAGAGCTGGGCATTGCCGCGTCCTTGCGCCTGACGAGTGACAGCATCCGCATCCGGCTCACCGCCCGGCAGGCGGACATGCCGCTACCGTCAGCCCTGTTCGTGACGGTGTCGCATCCGACCCGCGCGGGCCAGGATCAGCGCAGCGTTCTCAAACTCGCTGGCGACGCCTATGTCGGCAGTTTGCCAGCGCAGGTGACCGGCCATCGGCTGGTGCTGATCGAGGATGAAGCAAAAACCTGGCGGCTGGTCGGCAGCGTGGTGTTGCCCGCCGCCAACGAAACAGTCATCGGTGGTGGCTAACGGTAGACCAGCACCGGGATTTTCGAGTGCGTCAGCACCTTTTGCGTTTCGGAACCGAGCAATAAACCGCTGAAGCCGCGCCGCCCATGCGATGCCATGAAGATCAGGTCGCAGCCGGCAGTATCCGCTCCCGCAATCACCGCCTCGAAGGGAATGTCGCTGGTCACGGCCAGTGACGAACACGGGACATTGCGCTCCTCGGCAAGCTTCACGCAGGAGCCCAGTATTGCAGCGGCCTGCTTGTCGACCATCTCGGCAAATTTCTCCGGCGTCGTCGGATCGATCAGCGCCCCCTCGCCGAAAAAGGCGATCGGATATTCCGGCTTGGCGTAGAAGAAGGTGATGCGCGCACCCGACGCAGCGGCGAAGTCGACGGCCTGCTTGACGGCTTCCGTCGAGAGCTGCGAGCCATCGGTTGGAACGAGAATGTGTTTGAACATGTTTCCCTCCACAGGTTGGCGTTGGGGCGGCGCTTGACGCAGATCAACACATCCAAAGCCCCCCCTTGTCACAATCATAGCCCATTCCATTGGCAGGGGCATGGAGATCGGGGTCAGGGAGGATCGGGCATGGCAACCGGCAAGCATCCAGCGGCCGCATTCGCGCCGCATCGCACCTTCCGCGCGATCAACGAGGCGGTGGAAACCACGATCGACCCGCTGGGCATGGCGATGCCGCTGTTGCACGCTCAACTGGCCTGGGCGACGCACCCGCAGGAACTGGCCGAGGCCGCGGCGGAACTCTCGGCCCGCGTGCTGGCGCTGCAGTGGCATGCGTGGCAGCGCTTGCTCGGCCTGCCCGGCGCGGATGTCGAGACGCCTCATCCGGACGACACCCGGTTTGCCGATCCGGTGTGGCAGGAGTCGGCGGCCTGGAATATCGCCAAGCAGTGGTATCTGCTGACCACCCACCACACGCAGGACATGCTCTACCAGACGCCCGGCCTGTCGAGCCGGGATCGCCGCCGCGCTGCGTTCTGGTGGCGCAAATGGCTCAATGCCATGGCGCCGACCAACTTCCTGTTGAGTAATCCGGTGGCGATGCAAAAGGCGGTCGAGACGAACGGCGAAAGCCTGCTGCGCGGTTTCGCCAACTTGCTGGCTGACGCAGAGGCCGGCAACATCCGCATGACGCGCCCGGATGACTTCAAGGTGGGCGTGAACCTCGCCACCACGCCCGGCAAGGTGGTGCTGCAAAATCGCCTGCTCGAGGTGATTCACTATGCCCCGACCGCGACCGAGACCTATCGGACGCCGCTCCTGATCGTCACGCCGTGGATCAACAAGTATTACATCCTCGACCTGACGCCGAAAAAGAGCCTCGTCAGGTTCCTGCTCGGGCAGGGCTTCGACGTCTATATCACCAGTTGGAAAAACCCGGATGCCGCGCTGGCCGATGTCGGTTTCGACGACTACCTGACCGAAGGCATCGGCGCTGCCATCGCGGCGGTGCAGAGTATCGCGAAGAGCGACAAGGTGCATGCGGCGGGCTATTGCATCGGCGGGGCGGCCCTGGCCGCCTGGCTGGCCTGGGCGAACCGCCACCATGCCGCCGAGGACGTGCCGGTGGCCAGCACGACCTTTCTCACCACCTTGGTCGATTATCACAAGCCGGGCGACATCGAGGTCTTCCTGGATGAGGGCAGCTTCAAATACCTCGCCCACAACATGGCGCAGAAAGGCTTTCTCGATGGCAAGGAGATGGCTGCCGCCTTTCGCCTGCTGCGCTCGAACAGCCTGATCTGGCATTACGTCGTGCATGGCTATCTGTACGGCGAGAAGCCGCCGCCCTTCGACGTGTTGTTCTGGAACATGGACACCACGCGCATGCCGGCGAAAATGCACACTTGGTACCTGCGCAATTTCTATCTCGACAACAAGCTGGTCAAGAAGGATGCGCTGGAGGTGGCGGGCCATCCGCTCGATCTTTCCCGTATCGTGCAGCCCGTCTATGCCGTGGCGGCGGCGGACGATCACATTGCGCCGTGGCAGCAGACTTTCCGTTTGAACAATTGGGTGGCCGGGCCGAAACGCTATGTGCTGTCCAGTTCCGGCCATATTTTCGGCATCGTCAATCCGGTGGTGAATCCGCCCAAGCGCGAATACTGGGTAGGCGATGCCGAGCGGCATGACAGCGCGGCGGACTGGCAGGATCGCGCGGCGCATCATGCCGGCAGTTGGTGGGAAGACTGGATGGCCTGGCTCAAGCCGCGGTCGGGCCCTCTGGGCAAGCCGCAAGCCATGGCCAACAAGAGTTTCCCTGCGCTTGCAGATGCCCCGGGCACCTACGTTCTGGAAAACTAGAAAGTCGGCGCTGGCAGAATGTTGGGCGTCCCGCCGGCGCAAAAGTCGGCGCTGGCAGGACGGCGCAAGCGGCATCGGCTATCATTGCTGCCTATAACTTAGGCCGCAGCCTGTCGGACGAACCGCCGGGTGTGGTCGTGGACGACGACAATGAAAAGTGTGGATGATTTCCGTCTGAAGCTGGGCAAGCATGAGCTGATGCCCATCGTCATCGGCGGCATGGGGGTGGATATTTCGACCACCGAACTGGCGCTCGTGGCGGCGCGGCTGGGTGGTGTCGGCCACATTTCCGACGCAATGGTGCCGACCATCTCGGATCGACGCTACAACACC
>JAUSBB010000065.1 GCA_030652245.1 Rhodocyclaceae bacterium
GTTCGCAATCAGTATCTTCTTGAACATGTCTTTGTCTCCGACGCTTACAGCGGAATGTTGCCGTGCTTGCGCCACGGGTTCTCGATCTTCTTGCCGCGCAGCATCGCCAGGCTGCGGCAGATGCGCTTGCGGGTTTCGTGCGGCTGGATCACGTCGTCGATGAAGCCGCGCGCGCCGGCGACGAAGGGGTTGGCGAACTTGGCCTTGTACTCGGCCTCGCGCGCCGCGACCTTGGCGGGGTCGTTCTTTTCTTCGCGGAAGATGATCTCGACCGCGCCTTTCGGGCCCATCACCGCGATTTCGGCGCTGGGCCAGGCGAAGTTGACGTCGCCGCGCAGGTGCTTGGAGGCCATCACGTCGTAGGCGCCGCCGTAGGCCTTGCGGGTGATCAGCGTCACCTTGGGCACGGTGCACTCGGCGTAGGCATAAAGCAGCTTGGCGCCGTGCTTGATGATGCCGTTGTATTCCTGCGCGGTGCCCGGCATGAAGCCAGGCACATCGACGAAGGTGACGATCGGGATGCCAAAGGCATCGCAGAAACGCACGAAGCGCGCCGCCTTGATTGCTGACTTGATGTCGAGGCAGCCGGCCAGCACCATCGGCTGGTTGGCGACGATGCCGATCGCCTGCCCCTCCATGCGCGCGAAGCCGATGACGATGTTCTTGGCGTGATCCGGCTGCAGCTCGAAAAATTCGCCGTCATCCACCGTCTTGGCGATCAGTTCCTTGATGTCGTAGGGCTTGTTCGGATTGTCCGGCACCAGGGTGTCGAGCGAATAGTCGAGGCGCTCGGCCGGATCCGGCGTCGGCCGGATCGGTGCCTTCTCCTTGTTGTTGAGCGGCAGGTAGTTGAAGAAGCGGCGCAACATCAGCAGCGCCTCGACGTCGTTCTCGAAAGCCAGGTCGGCCACGCCCGACCGCGTCGTGTGGGTCACGGCGCCACCGAGTTCCTCGGCGGTTACCGCCTCGTGGGTCACCGTCTTCACCACCTCGGGGCCGGTGACGAACATGTAGGAGGTGTCCTTGACCATGAAGATGAAGTCGGTCATCGCCGGTGAATACACCGCGCCGCCGGCGCAGGGGCCCATGATCAGCGAGATCTGCGGGATCACGCCCGATGCCATGACGTTGCGCTGGAACACTTCGGCATAGCCCCCCAGCGCCGCCACGCCTTCCTGGATGCGCGCGCCGCCCGAGTCGTTGAGGCCGATCACCGGCGCGCCGACCTGCATCGCCTTGTCCATGACCTTGCAGATCTTCTCGGCATGCGCCTCGGAGAGCGCGCCGCCGAACACCGTGAAGTCCTGCGAGAAGACGAACACCATGCGGCCGTTGATGGTGCCGTAGCCGGTGACCACGCCGTCGGACGGCACCTTGTTGTCGGCCATGCCGAAGTCGACGCAGCGGTGCTCCTTGAACATGTCCCACTCTTCGAAGGTGCCGTCGTCGAGCAACAGCTCGATGCGCTCGCGCGCCGTCAGCTTGCCCTTCTTGTGCTGGGCGTCGATGCGCTTCTGGCCGCCGCCGAGGCGGGCCTGTTCGCGCTTTTCGTCGAGTTGCTGGATGATTTCGTGCATGGTGTTGCTCCCTTGCTAATCGTAGTCCGGTGTTGCGTATTCTTGGCTCAGGCAGCCAAGCAGTTGCTGCGCGGCGGCGGCGGGCGTCACCGTGCCATTTTCGACGGCAACCATGAGTTGCGGCAGCGCTCCGCGCACTGCGGGGCGCGCCCGAAAGCGGCTCTGCAAGCCCGCGTCGATCATCTGCCACATCCAGTCCAGCGCCTGGTGCTGACGCTTGGTCGCTAGTTCGCCGCTTGCCTCCAGTGTGGCACGATGCGCCTCGATGCTCTGCCAGAATTCGGCAATGCCTGCGTTCTTGGCGGCACTGGCCTTGAGCACCGGCGGCTGCCAGTGTGCCGAAGTCGGCCGCAGCAGCGACAGTGCGGCGCGCATTTGCGCCATGGCGGTCTCGGCGGCCAGCGGGTCGAGGTCGGCCTTGTTGAACACGACGATGTCGGCCAGTTCGACGATGCCCTTCTTGATCGCCTGCAGGTCGTCGCCGGCGTTGGGCAATTGCAGCAGCACGAACACGTCGGTCATGCCGGCCACGGCCGTTTCGCTCTGGCCGACGCCGACGGTCTCGACGATCACGACGTCGAAGCCCGCCGCTTCGCATACCAGCAGCGCCTCGCGCGTCTTCTCGGTGACGCCGCCGAGCGCGCCGGATGAGGGGCTGGGGCGGATGAAGGCCGCAGCGCGCTGGCTCAACCGTTCCATGCGCGTCTTGTCGCCCAGAATCGAGCCGCCCGAGCGCGTCGATGAGGGGTCGACCGCCAGCACGGCGACGCGCTTGCCCTGCGCGATGAGCAACAACCCGAGCGCCTCGATGAAGGTGGACTTGCCGACGCCGGGCACCCCGGAAATGCCGATCCGCAGCGCGCGGCCGGTATGCGGCAGCAAGGCGCGCAGCAAGGCGTTTGCCCGCGTCTGGTGGTCGGCGCGGGTTGATTCGATCAACGTGATGGCTTTGGCCAGCGCGCGGCGTTGCCCGGCCATGACCGCGTCGGCCAGCGCGCGATCTTCATCCGACAGGCCGGACGCGGATGCAAGTGGCATGCTGGCTCAGACGGAATGCGGCAGGTGCGCGGCGCGGATCGCGCGCAACACGGCGTGGGCGGAATGCAGGATCGGCGTGCCCGGCCCGAAAATGCCGGCGACGCCGAGTTGGTGCAGGAAAGCGTAGTCCTCTTGCGGGATGACGCCGCCGACGAACACGGCGATCTCTTGCGCCCCCGCCTGTTGCAATGCTTGGACCAGTTGCGGCACCAGCGTCCGGTGGCCGGCGGCCAGGGTCGACACACCGATGGCATGGACGTCGTTCTCGATGGCCTGGCGCGCGGCTTCCGCGGGGGTCTGGAACAGCGGGCCGATGTCGACGTCGAAACCGAAATCGGCAAAGGCGGTGGCCACCACCTTGGCGCCGCGGTCGTGACCGTCCTGGCCGAGCTTGGCGATCATGATGCGCGGGCGGCGCCCCTCGGCGGCGGCAAAGGATTCGATCTGGTCGTGCAGTGCGGCGATCTCGTCGCGCATTTTTTCATCCTGTCCGAGCATGGCGCCATACACGCCGGAAACCGTCTGATGGGTGGCGCGGTGGCGGCCCCAGACCTTCTCCAGCGCATCCGATATCTCGCCGACCGTCGCTCTTAGCCGCGTGGCCTGGATGGCGAGATCAAGTAGGTTACCCGCATTTTTTCCGTTTGCCTCTCTCGCGGCGGCGCTCAGGGCGTCGAGCGCGGCCTCCACTGCTACGCTGTCGCGCGTGCTGCGCAGCTCGGCGAGGCGTGCCAGTTGCCCATCGCGCACGGCGTGGTTGTCGATAAGCAGCGTGTCGACCGGCGCCTCGCTCTTGAGGCGGTATTTGTTCACGCCGACAATGACGTCCTGAGCCGAGTCGATGCGCGCCTGCTTTTCGGCGGCGCACTTCTCGATCTGCAGCTTGGCCCAGCCGGATTCGACGGCGTGGGTCATGCCGCCCATTTTCTCGACCTCCTGGATCGTGTCCCACGCCATGTCGGCCATGTCCTGCGTCAGCTTTTCCATCATGTAGCTGCCGGCCCAGGGGTCGATGACATTGCAGATATGAGTTTCTTCCTGGATCAGGATCTGCGTGTTGCGGGCGATGCGCGCCGAAAATTCGGATGGCAGGGCGATGGCCTCGTCGAAGGCGTTGGTGTGCAGGCTTTGCGTGCCGCCGAAGACGGCGGCCATCGCTTCGATGGTGGTGCGCACCACGTTGTTGTAGGGGTCCTGCTCGGTCAGCGACCAGCCCGAGGTCTGGCAGTGGGTGCGCAGCATCAGCGACTTCGGGCTCTTGGCGCCGAACGCCTTCATGACCCGCCACCAGAGCAGGCGCGCCGCGCGCAGCTTGGCCACCTCCAGATAGAAGTTCATGCCGATGCCGAAGAAGAAGGACAGTCGCCCGGCGAAGGCATCGACATCCAGGCCGGTCTTCATGGCGGTGCGCACGTACACCATGCCGTCGGCCAGCGTGAAGGCCAGTTCGAGTGCCTGCGTCGCGCCGGCCTCCTGGATGTGATAACCAGAAATCGAGATGGAATTGAACTTCGGCATGTGTTGTGCCGTGTAGCCGATGATGTCGGCGATGATGCGCATCGACGGTTCGGGCGGATAGATGTAGGTGTTGCGAACCATGAACTCCTTGAGGACGTCGTTCTGGATCGTCCCGGCGAGCTTCTCCTGGCTGACGCCCTGCTCCTCGGCGGCGACGATGTAGCCCGCCAGCACTGGCAGCACGGCGCCGTTCATGGTCATCGACACGCTGACCTTGTCGAGAGGAATGCCGTCGAAGAGGATCTTCATGTCTTCCACGGAATCGATCGCCACGCCGGCCTTGCCGACATCGCCGACGACGCGCGGGTGGTCCGAGTCGTAGCCGCGGTGCGTGGCCAGGTCGAAGGCCACCGAAACCCCCTGCGCGCCGGCGGCCAGCGCCTGGCGATAGAAGGCGTTGGATTCCTCGGCGGTCGAGAAACCGGCGTATTGACGAATCGTCCAGGGCCGCGCCGCGTACATGGTCGCCTGCGGGCCGCGCAGGAAAGGCTCGAAGCCGGGCAGGGTGTCGGCGTAGGGCAGGCCGGCGGTGTCGGCCCTCGTGTACAACGGCTTGACGATTAGGCCCTCGGGGGTCGTCCAGTCCAGCCGGTCCAGGTCGCCGCCCGGCGCGGATTTGGCCGCCGCCTTTTGCCAGGCGTCCAGCGCCGGGATGTTTGCCTCGGGATACTTGTTCATGATCCGTGCTCCGACCGATTGATGGTGAATGTTGCGCAGGCTGCCGACGTTACTTGACATTTGCGAGCCTGGATAATACTGTATCCATAATTATGAATGCAAGACACCCCGTTGATGCTGCCAAAGATAGCCTGGCCGCCCCCGCACTCTACGAGCAGGTGGCGGAACGCCTGCGCACCCGCATCTACGCCCATGAACTGGCGCCCGGCGCCTGGATTGACGAGCAGGGCCTCGCCGACGAGTTCGGCATCTCGCGCACGCCGCTCCGCGAAGCGCTCAAGGTGCTGGCCGCCGAAGGGCTGGTGGTGCTCAAGCCGCGGCGCGGCTGCTATGTCGCCGCGCTGGCGGAACGCGACCTCGACGAAATCTTCCCGGTGCTGGCTTTGCTGGAAGGCCGCGTGGCCGAGGAGGCGACGCGACGCTTAGCCGGCCTTGAAGCCGGCGTGGGCCCTCTCGCCAGCGCCGACTTTTCACGGCTGGCGGAAATCCACGCGGAACTTGAGCGCCATGCCGCCGCCCACGACATCGATCGCTTCTTCGCGGCCAACCAGCGCTTTCACAGTGCGCTGCAGGAGCTCGCCGGTAATCGCTGGCTGTCGCAGTTGATCGACGACACGCGCAAGTTCCTCAAGCTGACGCGGCGCGACTCGCTGCGCCTCGACGGCCGTCTCAAGCAATCGCTGGCGGAGCATCGCGCAATTCTGGCCGCCATGAAAAAGCAGGATGCGGCCGCCGCCGCACTGCAGATGCACAACCACATCCTTTCCGGTCGCGCCGCGCTGGCGAAGTTGCTGACCCAGCCATGAGCGCAGGGTCCGTGCTGCTCGCCCGCGACGAGGCGATTGCCTTCGTCACCCTGTCCAATCCGGGCAAAAGGAATGCGCTGGACGCCGCGATGTGGCAGCAACTGGCCACGGTTTTTGCCGACCTCGACGCGGATGAGACGCTGCGTTGCGTGATCGTCCAGGGCGCGGGAGACAGCTTCGCCGCGGGCGGCGATCTTGCCGAATTCCGCGACGCCCGCGCCGACGTCGCGAGCGCACTCGCCTACCATGCGCAGGTGGCGGCGGCCTTGCGGGCGATCGCCGCATGTCGCCATCCGGTGGTGGCGCTGATTCGCGGCCCCTGCGTCGGCGGCGGCCTGGAAATTGCCGCCGCCTGCGATCTGCGCATCGCCGGCGCAGCGGCGCAACTTGGCGCCCCGATCAACCGGCTGGGCTTCTCGATGTACCCACCCGAACTGGCCGATCTGCTGCGACTGGCCGGACCGGCGACCGTCCGGGAATTGCTCCTCGAAGGGCGTCTGTTGTCCGCGCGGGAGGCGTATGAAAAGGGCTTGCTGACCCGGGTGGTCGCCGATGCCGCCGCCCCGGCCGAGGCGCTTGCCACGGCAAAGCGCATCGCTGCCGGCGCGCCCCTCGTCGCGCGCTGGCACAAGCAGTGGATCGCGCGCCTGCAACAGGGGGCGCCACTCAGCCAGGAAGAATTGCGGGCTTCCTTTGCCTTCCTGAAAAGTGCAGACTACGCGGAAGGGCTGGCCGCGTTTCTCGAAAAACGGGCGCCCTGCTTCACCGGCCATTAACCCGACCCTTGCGAGGAAATCCCCATGTCGCTTACTGTCCGCGACGCTGCTGCATTGCGCCCGCGCCTCGACTGGCGCACGATCGACACCGTCCTGCTCGACATGGACGGCACCCTGCTCGACCTGCATTTCGACAACCACTTCTGGCAGGCGCACGTGCCGCTCGCCTACGCCGAGGCGCGCGGTCTGCCGCATGAGGTGGCCCGCGAGGAATTGATGGCGCGCTACCACGCCCGCGCCGGCACGCTCGAATGGTATTCGGTCGATTTCTGGGAAACCGAGCTGGAACTGGACATCATGCGCCTGAAGGAAGAGGTGGCGCACCTGATCGCCGTGCATCCGGCCGTCACCGAATTCCTGGTGGCCATGCGCCAGAAGGGAAAACGCCTGGTGTTGGCCACCAACGCCCACCACAAGGCGCTGACGCTCAAGATGGCGCGAACGGGCCTGGAACCGCACTTCGATGCCCTCGTCAGTTCGCACACGCTGGGCGCGGCGAAAGAGGCGCAGGCCTTCTGGGAGCGCTTGCGTGAGGTCGAAGATTTCGATCCGGCGCGCACCCTGCTGGTCGATGACAGCCTGCCGGTGCTCGATGCCGCCCGCGCCTATGGCATCCGCCACCTGGTCGCCGTGCGCCGGCCTGACACGCGCCAGCCGGAAAAAGACACTGGTGATTATGCGGCTATTGACAGCTTCGCCGAATTGCTTACATAATGAGAACCATTCTCATATAAGTAAGCGAAAAATGCCTCCCCCATCCAAGACGTTTCCTCTCAAGGGCCCGCTGCTGCGCGGCTCAAGCCGCCCGCGAGTTGCCCTGCTGGGCCAGGCAGGCGTCGGTAAGAGCAGCATCTTTCGCGCGGCATCCAGCACGGCGATACGCCACGAACGGTTGGCCGGCATCGGCCCGGCTTACGAGGAATGCCAGGTCGAAGTCGGCCTCGACCAGATCTCGCTGGTCAACCTGCCCGCCATCGACACATTTCATCAGTTGCAGGGCGATGTGCCGGTCGTCCTCAAGTATCTGCTGTGGGGCGACCGCTGGCCGGCCATCGCCCATCACGAGGCCCACCAACCGGGAAAAGCCTTCGCCGCCCCCGACGTGTTGCTGCTGGTGATGGACGCCACCGCGCTCGAGCGCGATCTCGAACTGGCGCTCGAACTTGCCCAGATCGGCCGGCCGCTGGTGATCGCGCTGAACCGCATGGACGAGGCGCGCGACAAGCGGCTGTTCATCAACGTGCGCGCCCTGTCGGCAAAGCTCGGCGCGCCGGTCGTGCCCACCGTCGCCCACATGGGCATCGGCCTGGCCGATCTGTTCAGCACGGTGGTGCGCGCCGCGCGTGAAGCGCGCAGTCCGCAGCCGCAACCGCCCAGCCCGCACATCGCCGCCCAACTGCCGGCGATTGCTGACATCGTTGCCGCCGCCGATGTTGCCACGGCCTTCGGCGTGCCGCCGATGCTGCTGACGATGCAGCTTGCCGAAAACGACGACTACTTTTTCGACGAACTGCGCTGCCACTTTCCGGCGCAATTCGCCGCCCTGCTGGTGGCGCGCGACGCGGCATCGGCGGCGCTGCCGCGTCCGCTGGACGATGAAATCCATGCCGACCGGCATCACCGTGCCGCACTGCTCTACGAAGCCGTCACCCGCCCCGGCGGCGAGCATGCGCCGCCGCGCTGGCAACGCTGGGCCGACGAGCTCTTCCTGCACCCGCGCTGGGGATTCATCGGCAGCCTGACGATCTTCGCGCTCGTGCTGTTTTTCGTCTTTGAGGTGAGCGCCTTCCTCGACAGCCACACCGTCGCGCGGCTGATCGCATGGGCCGAACCCTGGCAGCCGACCGACGTCGTTGGCGTCGTCGCTCGCGCCGTGCTGGACGGCTTCATCGGGCTGGCCGGCATTGTCATTCCCTACATGATCCCGCTGGTGCTGCTGCTGGTGCTGCTCGAAGAGTCGGGCATCATGCACCGTGTGGCCTTCGTGGTGGATCGCGGCTTTCACCGCCTGGGGCTGCACGGCGGCGTCGCCCTGCCTTTCCTCATGGGGCTGGGCTGCAACGTGCCGGCGCTCGCCGCCACGGCGGCCGTCACCCACGGTCGCGACCGCACAGTGGCTGCTCTCCTGATTACCTTCCTGCCCTGTTCGGCGCGCTCGGCCATCCTGCTGGCGCTGGGCGGCAAGTATCTCGGCGGCTTTGGGGTGTTCGCGCTGTTCATGCTGGCGCCCATCGTCGTCAGCCTGATCGGCAAGCTGCTGAAGCGCCGCTATCCGGAAACCACGCCAGGCATGATTCAGGAAATTCCGCCGTATGCCGTGCCCACCCTCTCCGCATTGCTGGCCAATACCTGGGAACGCAGCCGCGACATCGTCACCGTCGTGCTGCCGCTGCTGGTCGCCGGCAGCGTGGTGCTGGCGCTCCTGTCGCACTTCGGCGCCGATTACTGGATCAACCTGGCGCTGACGCCGATTACCGTCTGGTGGCTCGGCCTGCCCGTCGTGTTGGGTGTGCCGATCCTGTTCGGCGTGCTGCGCAAGGAACTCTCGCTGCTGATGGTGTTCCAGGCGCTCGGTACGCAGGAACTCGAAGGCGTGCTCGGCGTGACGCAAATCGCCACCTTCCTCGCCTTCCTGACTTTTTATGTGCCCTGCGTATCGACCTTCGCGATGATGCTCAAACTGCTCGGCCGCCGCGAAGCGTATTTTTCCATCGCGCTATCCGTGGGCGCGGCGCTGGCGGTGGCGCTGGCGGTGCGGTTGCCGCTGGAATTGCTCCTCTAGCGCCAAACCCCACTTGTCGGCGGGCCGGCGCTGCCGCAACCCATGCGGGGAACGCCGTCCCGCCAGCGCCGACTTTTTTGGGGATGCCTGCGCATGACCATTTGCTACCGCTCAGGTTTCATGGCTGGGTGACAGCATCGTGCCCTGAGCAGACTATGCCCCTATCGGAAATGGATATCTCAGCAGCCGAATTCGCCTAGCGTGAATAAGTACAACTTGAATACTGATAAACCGTGTGAACGGGACAAATAGGTCAAATCACCGAACTTTTTTGAACACTGCGCTGTTTGAGCCGCCCGAAGGATTGGAGTAACTAGCCCAAAGCTCGTTCCCTTGATGCTTGAGAACGCAGGTGCCCGCAGTAGATTTGTTACATAGCCACTCAAGAACGCCGTCCTTAATTTGGACATTTTCGAACCTTGTTGGAGTTTTGTCGCTATCGAGATACGCAATCTTTGCGATGCATTGGGCATTTACTTCGGCGACCGAGAGCCAAGCCATACCAACCCCACCCTGACTCCAATTCCCCGCCCATTTCCCGCTAAATGCCGCGCAGGACAGCGGTACGTCGCCTGCTGGCGTAACAAATAAACTTGCCGCTCGAGCTTCTCGCGCGGAATCGCCTATGGCCACCAGTTCGTCGGCTGCGACTTTCGCGAGTTTCACGCCCTTAGTGCTGCCTTTCATTTCATACGTCCCTACGAATGAACCGTCAGGTTGTTGAATCGCGACAACGATCGCGCCTGATTTAGAAGTGAAAAATAACTTGCGCCCTTGAGCCGTTTGAGTCACTTCAGGATTGACCGCATTCTCTTTTTCCCCAGCCAAACCAAAGATCGCATCAAGGGAAATAGTTCCCTCCGACCTTTGTGAGGCATTCATGACCTTTAGGACTCGAAGTTTGCTGTCACCAGTCACCGTAACCATCCAGGATCCAACCAGGTCCGCTTGCAACTGGCTACTAGTCTTCTCCTGAGCAAGCGCAATCCCGGTAAAGGTCAAATTGGTTGCGGAAAGAAAAACAAAAAGAACGGCACGAATAGCTTTCATTGCGACAAATCTCCAAGAGAAGTAATCTGTAAGACGGATGCCCAATCGCATTCGCCAACACTTTTGCGCTGTTTGTGCTCTGTCTGTTTAAGTTGCATACAACCCATTAGCAAACACCCAGCTTCTTGTGCGGAGAAGCTTTTCATATGGCCGCTTCTGGCCGATTACCGCCGTCCCGCCAGCGCCGACTTTCTACTTGCCCAGCGCCGCGATGACTTCCGCCGGCGCCTGCACCAGTTCGATCAGCACGCCTTCGCCGCCGATGGGAAACTCGTCGCTGGCTTTCGGGTGCAGGAAGCAGATGTCATAGCCGGCCGCGCCTTTGCGGATGCCGCCGGGCGCGAAGCGCACGCCCTGCGCGGTGAGCCACTCGACCGCCTTGGGCAGGTCGTCGATCCACAAGCCGACGTGGTTGAGCGGGGTGGCATGCACTGCGGGTTTTTTGTCCGGGTCGAGCGGCTGCATCAGGTCGACTTCGACCTTGAAGACCCCCGTGCCCATTGCGCAGATGTCTTCATCGACGTTCTCACGCTCGGACACGAAATTGCCAGTGACTTCCAGACCCAGCTTGTCGACCCATAGCGTCCGCAGCTTTTCCTTGGACAGGCCGCCGATGGCGATCTGCTGGATGCCCAGTACTTTGAATGGTCGGCTCATGATTGCTTTCTCCAGCGCACGAATAAATAAATGCCGACGACGATCATCGGCAGCGACAGCCACTGCCCCATGCTGACCAGATAGGACTGGCCGAACACACCGAGATCGGGCTCGCGGAAATATTCGCCGATCCAGCGCGCGCTGCCATAGCCGATGAGGAACAGCGCCGATACCGTGCCGCGCGCCCGTTGCTTGCCCGAATACCACCACAGCAGCAGGAACAGCAGCAGACCTTCGCCCAGCGCCTGATAGAGCTGCGATGGATGGCGCGGCAGCGCATCGACAAAGGGGAACACCATCGCCCACGGCAGGTCGGGCGCGGCCGGGTTTGCCACCACCCGCCCCCACAGTTCGCCGTTGATGAAGTTGCCGATGCGGCCGAAGCCGAGGCCCAGCGGCACCAGCGGGGCGATGAAGTCGGTGATCTGCCAGAAGGACAGGCCGCGCTTGCGAGCGAACAGCGCCATCGCCGCCAGCACGCCGAGGAAGCCGCCGTGAAAGCTCATGCCGCCCTTCCAGACAGCGAAGATCTCCAGCGGATGGGCAAGGAAGTAGGCCGGCTCGTAGAACAGCACCTGACCGAGCCGGCCGCCGACGATGACGCCGAGCACGCCGTAAAACAGCAGGTCGTCGAGCGCCGCGGGCTTGAGGCCATGCCAAAGCTGCGTCGCCGCGCGGCGCCGGCCAAGCAGTAGGAAGGCGACAAAGCCGGCCAGATACATCAGGCCGTACCAGCGCACTGCCAGCGGGCCGATGCTCAGGGCAATCGGGTCGAACTGGGGATGGATCAGCATGCCGGGGAGTCCAGGCAACGTCCATAAGATTCGACCACCCGGGCAATCGACCCAACCAGAAATGGCGTCACGCCCGTGCGATGGACGTCGGCAAGACCAGTAGCTTCCTCGGAAAATGGTTTGGAGAAAAATTCGATCTGCGAACGCAGAGTGTTCCAGGCGTCGGACATGGTGAAAACAGGTAGCCAGCAAGGCGCACAGGATACAACGTCGCGCCAATCAAAAAGTCGGCGCTGGCGGGACGGCGGCTTGCGGCCAAGCAGACATATTGCGTTCACCCAGCTTTTCGACCCCAAACTCCACCTTGCCGCGAATAAGAATATTTCCTAGAGTGGATTGTGGTTATTTCATGGGCAGCTCGTTCAGGTGCCGTTCATAATCAGGAGGCAGTCATGAAAAAGAGTGTGCTACAGACAGTCGGCTGGGTGTTGGTGGGCATGGCCTTGATGGGTCTTATCGTTTGGTTTGCGATGCCCTCGATGATGTTGGTCAAGCACAAGAGTGGCCGCAGTTATGACGAAACGGTTACAGCATTGAGCGAAGCCATCAAGAGCAAGCAAGACTGGAGGGTGCTGACCGTCAATGACTATCAAAAGAGCACCGCAGCCTTCGGCAAGCTCGAGCGGGTGGGTAGTGTGACGGTATGCAATCCTCGCTACGCGTCAAGGATTCTCGCTAACGATGCGGATCGGGGGGTTACGGCATTCATGCCCTTGGGGCTTGGGGTCTATGAGGACAAGGCTGGGCAGGTCTATGTGTCGCAATTGAATGTCGGTCTGTTGGGCATGATGTTCGGTGGAACCATCGCAGATGTCATGGGGTCGGCTGGAAAGGACCTTGACAGTGTAGTTGCGTCCGTTGCTGCCAAATAGGGTTTGAGCTGGTCTGCTTAGGGCCGGCTGCTGCCGGATTCAGTCGCCGGAGGTGGTCTTCTGGGTTAACGAGGGGCCAAATTGTGAGCCGAACCGCAGCCCCCCGCCAAGTGCTTCCAACAGCAGCGAGCCAAAACGTACAACGCACGATAGGGACGAAGGGACACAATGGCACCCCCCCACCATTTTGTTGAATGATTATTTGGCCTGAATTCGCTTCAGATAGTCAACCAAAGCATCTATTCGGCTCTTGGTATACATTTCCATGTCATATTTGACTTCGCCGTAATATTCAGCCGCCTTGACGCCATCATTGCTATATCTATTACCCCAGGCCGGCATATCACGGTCTCCATGGCCTTTTACAACTTCACGGCCATCAATCATTGTTTTGACACGCTCGACGGGGAACGTTCCACCATTCCTCTTGGTGAGCGTCGCCAAGTCTGGAGGTGACTTTTTAAGAAGCTCAATAATCGACCCGCCACCTTTTCCATCAATTCCATGGCACAAAACACAGCTATTCACAAACTCGCTCTTTCCAAGGTCAGTCTTCACCTGCTTGTCTGCGGCACAAGCACCACCCACCAACATTAAACCGACGGCAATAGGAATCATCTTGCTCATTTGCTTTTTCATGACAATCTCCCCTTCACGTTTGACAGACAAGCCGACGAAACCAATATAGTCAATAATGATGCAAGTTCAAATCTCTCGATGATGGAACCCAGTTTGAGAAAGCGCGCAGGTCGGTTTTGCCGATTGCCTTATCAGGGCGCGGAACAAAAGATTGGGATGCTCGGCCACGGCAACTTTCGATGTAAAGGCAGCCACGCTACCCGGCTTTATCGCTGCCTGACCGAGCTTCCGCTAGAATCAAACCCCTTTCCGGACGCCTTTCCCGCAGGAGAATCATTATGCCCGCCTACCGTTCCCGCACCTCCACCCACGGTCGCAACATGGCCGGCGCCCGCGCGCTGTGGCGTGCCACCGGCATGCAGGATGGCGACTTCGGCAAGCCGATCATCGCCGTC
>JAUSBB010000088.1 GCA_030652245.1 Rhodocyclaceae bacterium
TGTCGATGCGGATCAGGTGATCTTCGGCATCGAACAGGAACTCGGCCAGCGCCTTGCACAACTCCGTCTTGCCCACGCCCGTCGGGCCGAGGAACAGGAATGAACCATAGGGCCGGCTTTCTTCGGACAGACCGGCGCGCGAACGGCGGATCGCGTCGGCGACGAGCCGCACCGCCTCGTCCTGCCCGACCACGCGCTGGTGCAGCTTCTCTTCCATCTTCAGCAGCTTCTCGCGCTCGCCCTGCATCATCTTGCTGACGGGGATGCCGGTGGCGCGCGACACGACCTCGGCGATCTCCTCGGCGCCCACTTGCGTGCGCAATAGCTTGTTCGCCGTCTTACCGTTGGCAGATGCGGCGCCGACTTTCTCAGCGACTTTCAATTGCGCTTCGAGCTGCGGCAGCTTTCCATATTGCAACTCGGCGAGCTTGTCGAATTGACCCTTGCGTTGCAGGTCGGCGATCTGCGCGCGCAGCTTGTCGATCTCTTCCTTGACGTGCTGGGTGCCGTGCACCTGCGCCTTCTCGGCCTTCCAGATTTCTTCGAGGTCGGAGTACTCCTTGTCCAGCTTGGCTATCTCGGCTTCGATCAGTTCGAAACGCTTCTTCGAGGCCTCGTCCTTTTCCTTGCGCACGGCCTCGCGTTCGATCTTGAGCTGAATCAGGCGGCGGTCGAGTTTGTCCATCGACTCGGGCTTCGAGTCGATTTCCATCTTGATGCGCGCGGCCGCTTCGTCGATCAGGTCGATGGCCTTGTCGGGCAGGAAGCGGTCGGTGATGTAGCGATGGCTCAACTCCGCCGCCGCGACGATGGCCGGGTCGGTGATGTCGACACCGTGGTGAATCTCGTATTTCTCCTGCAAACCGCGCAGGATGGCGATGGTCGCCTCGACGGAGGGCTCGTCCACCAGCACCTTCTGGAAGCGGCGTTCCAGCGCGGCATCCTTCTCGATGTATTTCCGATATTCGTCGAGTGTTGTGGCGCCGATGCAGTGCATTTCACCACGCGCCAGCGCGGGCTTCAGCATGTTGCCGGCGTCGATGGCGCCTTCCGCCTTGCCGGCGCCCACCATGGTGTGCAGCTCGTCGATGAAGACGATGATGCGGCCTTCATCCAAAGCCACCTCCTTGATCACGGCCTTCAAGCGCTCCTCGAATTCGCCGCGATACTTCGCCCCGGCCAAGAGCGCCGCCATGTCGAGCACCAAGACCCGCTTGCCCTTCAAGGTTTCCGGCACCTCGTCATTGACGATGCGCTGTGCCAGTCCCTCGACGATGGCGGTCTTGCCAACGCCCGGTTCGCCGATCAGCACGGGATTGTTCTTGGTGCGCCGTTGCAGGATCTGGATGGTGCGGCGAATCTCGTCGTCGCGGCCGATCACCGGGTCGAGCTTGCCCTGGCGGGCGCGCTCGGTGAGGTCGAGACAGTATTTCTTCAGCGCTTCGCGACCCCCTTCGGCTTCCTGGTTGTCGACGTTCTGGCCGCCACGCACGGCCTGGATCGCCTCTTCCAGCGACTTGCGATTGGCGCCCGCCTCCTTGAACAGCCGGCCGGTATCCCCTTTGTCGCCAGTCAGGGCGAGCAGGAACATCTCCGAGGCGATGAACTGGTCGCCGGCCTTCTGCGCCTCCTTGTCGGTGACATTCAGCAGGTTGCTCAGGTCGCGGCCGATGGACACCTCGCCGCCGTGACCTGATACCTGCGGCAGTCGGTCGATGGCGGCATCGAGCGTTTTTTTCAGCGGCGGCACATTGACGCCAGCGCGCTGGAGCAGCGATGTCGTGCCGCCGTCCTCCTGGTTGAGCAGGGCCAGCAGCAGATGCTGCGGCTCGATGAGCTGGTTGTCATGGCCGATGGCGATGCTCTGCGCATCGCTGACGGCCTGCTGGAACTTGGTGGTGAATTTGTCGAAGCGCATGATTGCCTCCCGAAAATAACGTTACAACCAACGTTGGGATTGACTGACCGTTTTCAACTCTAGTCGACCATGGCATGAATGGCCGTAAATGAAGTGCCGGTGTTCGGGGGCCGACCTTGCTACAATCCACATATATCACATACACAAGGAGTGTCACATGGCTCAACTGCATTGCTATGTTCCCGAAGACCTTGCCCGGCAAGCGCAGCGCAAGGCAACGCTGTCCGGCTTGAGTCTTTCGCGTTACCTGGCCGAGTTGATCAAGCGTGATGCAGACAGCAGCGCGGTCTGGCCTGAAGGTTATTTCAACCTCTTCGGGAAATGGGCAGGTGCGCCCCTGGAGCGCCCACCGCAGGGCGTGGCTGAGACGCGGCTGGAATTCAAATGATCTATCTGCTCGATACCAACGTCTGCATCCATCTGCTTAACGAAAAGCACCCCGCCATCCTGCAACACTTCCGTCAGCACCGCCCCACCGACATTGCGCTTTGCAGCGTGGTCAAGGCCGAGTTGCTTTATGGCGCACGGCGCAGCCAGCGGGCGGAAGCCAACCTGCAGCTCCTCAAGGCTTTTTTTGCCCCGCTGCAAAGCTTGCCATTCGACGATGACTGCGCCGAGCACTACGGCCAAATTCACGCCGACCTGTTGACCCAGGGCAAGCCCATCGGCCCCAACGACACCTTGATCGCCGCCATCGCCCGCGCCCACGATGCCATTTTGATTACGCACAACACCAGCGAATTCGGGCGCGTGGCGGGATTGCGCCTGGAAGATTGGGAAGTCGCCTGATGTCGAACAAGAGAACACTTCATCCAACGCTGGCGGCGCTGCGCGGCCTCGAAAGCGGCAAGGTCGTCAGCGCGCGCGCGGCGGTGGAACTGATCCGTGACGGCGATACGGTCGCGACGGGCGGGTTTGTAGGCATCGGGTTTCCCGAGCAGATCGCGGTCACGCTGGAAGAACTTTTCCTCGAAACCCGCGACCTGCCGCCGCAACCCAGCGGTCACCCGCGCAACCTCACCCTGGTCTATGCCGCCGGGCAGGGCGATGGCAAGGATCGCGGGCTCAACCATCTGGGTTACGAGGGCCTGGTCAAGCGGGTCATTGGCGGCCACTGGGGCTTGGTGCCGCGCTTGCAGGAATTAGCCGTAAGCAACAGAATTGAAGGCTGGAACCTGCCGCAGGGTGTCATCTCCCACATGTTTCGCGATATTGCCGCCGGCAAGCCCGGCACGTTGACCCATGTCGGCCTGGGTACCTTTGTCGATCCGCGCTTTGGCGGCGGCAAGCTCAATCCGCGCACTACCGAGGACATCGTCCGGCTGATGGAAATCGACGGCCAAGAATACCTTTTTTACAAGGCCTTCCCCATTCATGTCGGCATCATTCGCGGTACCACGGCCGATCCGGATGGCAACGTCACCATGGAAAAGGAGGCGCTGACCCTCGAAGCTCAAGCAATAGCCATGGCGGCGCACAACTCGGGCGGCATCGTCATCGTTCAGGTCGAGCGCATCGCGGCGCGCGGCTCGCTGCCGCCCCGGCAGGTGAAAATCCCCGGCGTGCTGGTCGACTGCGTGGTCGTGGCCGAGAAGCCCGAATACCACATGCAGACCTTCATCGAGCAGTACAGCCCGGCCTTTTCCGGCGAGATCAAGGTGCCGCTCTCTGCGCTTCCCGCGCTGCCGATGAACGAGCGCAAGATCATCGCCCGTCGCGCGGCGCTGGAACTGACAGCGCATGCGGTGGTGAATCTGGGCATCGGCATCCCCGAAGGGGTCGCGGCCGTCGCGACCGAAGAGGGCGTGCTCGACCAGATGACCCTGACGGCCGAGCCCGGCGTGGTGGGCGGCATTCCCGCCGGCGGTCTCAACTTTGGCGCCGCCACCAACACCGAGGCCATCATCGACCAGCCCAGCCAGTTCGACTTTTACGACGGCGGCGGGCTGGATATCGCCTTTCTCGGCCTGGCGCAGGCCGACCGCGCCGGCAACCTCAACGTCATCCGGTTCGGCAAGCGGATGGCGGGGGCCGGCGGTTTCATCAACATTTCGCAAAACGCCCACAAGGTGGTTTTTGTCGGCACGTTCACCGCCGGCGGCCTTGCAGTCGCCATCGAAGACGGCCGGCTGCGCATTGTTCAGGAAGGCCATACGCAAAAATTCGTCGAAGAGGTCGAGGTGCGCGCCTTCAGCGGCAGCGAAGCCAGGAAGCGCGGCCAGCCGGCGCTCTACATCACCGAACGCTGCGTGTTTCGCCTCGGGCCGGATGGCCTGGAACTGACCGAAATCGCCCCCGGCATCGACCTGGAGCGCGACATTCTGGCCCAGATGGGTTTTCGGCCGATCATGCACACGCCTCCGGAACTCATGGACGCACGCATTTTCGCCAGCGGACTGATGGGCCTGCAGGACGAGTTAATATGAAAAAGTGCAGCGTTTGCGCCGGGCCACCCTCTCCCCCAGCCCCTCTCCCGCAAGGGGCGAGGGGAGAAAACCCCGCAGTCTCGCCGCCGGGCCGCCCCAAGGCGAGACGGCACGCGGCGCCAGCCGCAACCCGCGCCGATGCCAAAAGAAGCACCCCGTGATAAGCGAGCACAAGCGACCCGTTTTGAACCCCCCGTGAGGGGGGCGAAGGGGGGCGGGCGAATAGTCAGATTATTGTCAGCCGACCGTGCTACATTGAATCTATCTCTGACTCACCCATAAGGAGCGGATCATGGCCGGGAAAAGCGAAAACTTCAGCGAACTCAATCGCAGGAACATGGAAGCCGCCATGCGGCTGGCGCAGATGTCCACCGAGAATTCGCAACGCGTGATGGCGCTGCAAAATGAATTGGCGCGCGAAATGTTTCAGCAGGGCGTCGACAATGCCCGCGCCCTGACGAGCGCCAAGGATCCCCAACAGGTAATGCAACTGCGCACCCAGTACGCGCAGGAAACCGCCCAGCAGATGATGGTGGCGGCGCAAAAAGTCGCCGAAATCGGCAACGACGCCCGCATGGAGTTCACCCGCATGCTCACCGAGCAACTGGCCTCCGGCAACCAGGAAATGGTTGATGCGTTTCAGGGTTTTTTCAAGGTGATGCCCGCACCGAACGCAAACATCATGGAAGTCATGCAACAGTCAATGGCCACGGCCAACCAAGCCTTCGAGCAGATTACCAAAGCTTCGACGGCTGCCTTCGGCGGCATGGCGCCGAAAGCCGCCGCAAAGAAAAAATAAGCGGCTTCAGTCTTCCTCGCCATCCCGCCAACGGCGGGCGGCCAGGTCGTCTGTTTCGCGCGCATCGACCCAGCGCGCCCCTTCCGCGGTTTCTTCCTTTTTCCAGAAGGGCGCCTGCGTCTTCAGGTAATCCATGATGAATTCGCAGGCGGCGAAGGCGTCGCCGCGATGCGCGGAAGCAACCCCGACAAAAACGATGCGCTCACCCGGCAACAGACAGCCGACGCGATGGATGACGCGCACGGCGCGCAATTTCCAGCGTTTTTTCGCTGCGGTCACGATGTCGGCCAGCGCGGCTTCGGTCATGGCGGTGTAGTGTTCGAGCGTCATCGCGCGCACTTTCCCGCCGCGCACCAGACCGACGAAACTGGCGACCGCGCCTGCTTCGGGGTCTGCGGCCGTCAGCGCGCTGATTTCAGCGCCGACATCAAAGTCGGCTGCCTGAACGGCGATTTCCATCATGCCCTCGCCGGGCCGCCCCAAGAGGGCATGCGCCCCCCAGTGGGGGGCAGCGAGCCGAATTTGCGAGCGTGGGGGGCCATTAATTATCCACCCGTCACCGGCGGAAAAAAGGCGATCTCGTCGCCATCCGCGATGACGGCATCCCAGTCGCACATTTTCCGGTTCACGGCGGCGCGCAGGTTCTTCGCTGTCAGCAGCTCGGGATGAAGCTCGCCAAGCGCCGTGCGCAAGGCGCCGAGGGTTGTCATGCCGGGCTCCATATCGAAGCTTTCGGCGGTCTCGCCAATTGCTTCGCTGATGCTGGCAAAGTAAAGGATTTTTAATGTCATGGTCTGCCAGTCTGCCTATTGCAAGTCGTTGAAAGAAAGGTAACGTACCGGGTCGCCCGCCTTGAAAGTCTGCTGAGCCGGGGTGTCGACCAGCCCGTCAGCCCATGCGCAGGAGGTGAGCACCCCGGAACCCTGATTGGGATACAGTTCGACGCGGCCATCCGCCGCAAGGCGTGCCCGCAGGAAGCTGCGCCGGTCATCGGGCTTCGTCCAGTCGGACGCCGCGACCAGCGTCCGCGCAACCGGCAAGCTCGTCCGCGCACCCATGCGCTTGAGTAGATAGGGGCGCAGGAACAGCAAGAAGGTGACGAAGCAGGACACGGGATTGCCCGGCAGGCCGAAGAATGCCGTCCCCATGTTGGCGCGGCCCGGCTCCGCCGTCCCGCCGGCGCCGACTTTGCTCACATGGCCGAAGGCCAGCGGCTTGCCCGGCTTGATGGCGATCTTCCACAGCGACAGTTCGCCCTCCGCCTCGACAGCGGGCTTGACGTGATCCTCTTCGCCGACCGAAACGCCGCCGGAGGTGACGATCAGGTCGTTGCACTCCGCTGCTGCCCGTAAAGCCCTGCGCGTCTCAGCCAAACTGTCCGGCACGTGGCCGGCATCGGTCACCGTGCAACCCAGGCTTTCGAACATGGCGCGCAGAAAATAGCGGTTCGAGTTGAAGATGCCGCCCGGCGGCAGGGGCTGGCCCGGCTCGGCGAGTTCGTCGCCGGTCGACAGGAGCGCCACGCGCAGGCGTCTGCGCACCGGCAACCGGGCGGCGCCGATCGAGGCGGCCAGACCGATTTCCGCCGCACCCAGGCGCGTGCCTGCCGGCAATACTTCTGTACCCGCGGCAATGTCCTCGCCGGCCCGGCGAATATTCATGCCCGGCTTGGGCAGGCAATTGACGATTACGCTACCCATATTGCCCAACTGCGGACCATGCGCGCAAAATTCCTGCATTACCACCGCATCGGCCCCCTTGGGTACCGGTGCGCCGGTGAAGATGCGCGCCGCAGTGCCGGCCGCCAGCGCATGGCCAACACTGCCGGCGGGAATGCGTTGTTCAACCGGCAGGCTGACGCCCGCGGCGGTGACATCGGCACAGCGCACGGCGTAGCCGTCCATCGCACTGTTGTCGAGTGGCGGCACCGTCACGGTCGACACCAGTGCCTCGGCCAGATAACGGCCGCGCAGGTCGGCAAGTGGTGTCAGTTCAACTTCCGCTATCGGCACCGCGGTGGCCAACAGGTGATCGAGGGCTTCTTCGTAGCTCAGCATGGGCGGTCCAGATAATCGAGAATGAATTGAGCAATGGCATCCACATCGTTGAGATCGAGCGTCGGCAGCGGACAATCGATCTTGGCGTCAGTCGCCACCGCCACCACGCTTGAGTTTTCTGGCCAGATCGGCGGCTTGCCGTGGGCCGGACGATGCACTTCCAGCTTCGAGATCGGTGTCTGCTTGAATCCCTCGACCAGCACCAGGTCGCAGGGCGAGAGCACCTTCAATTGTTCTTCCAGGTTTGCTTCCGGCGCACCACGCAGTTCGTGCATCAGCACCCAGCGCGTATCGCAGGTCAAGAGCACCTCGGCCGCGCCGGCCGCGCGATGGCGATAGGAATCCTTGCCCGGATGGTCGACGTCGAAATTGTGGTGGGTGTGTTTGATCAATGACACGCGCAAACCCCGCGCCGTAAAGCGCGGAATCAACTGTTCGATCAGTGTCGTCTTTCCGGAACCGGAATAACCGGCAAAGCCAAATACCTTCATGCTTCGATTACCTTCGCAAAGCCGCCGCCCGGTGTGCGGAAATTCGTCGTCTGCCCCTGATACAGCCGCGCGGCCACCAGTTGGACCGCGCCACGATAGACATAGTTGCGGATGTCCGCCTTGAGATCGGTTAACTCTCCGTCCAGTTTGACCGCTATCGTCGATGGCGGCGCGAAGTCCTGCGCCACGTAATCCCCCGCGAGAATCTCCTCGAACACCCGTTTCGTCAGTTTGTCGCCGCGATACGAGCCCTTCGAGCCGAAACCCGCCGCCGGTTTAAAAAACAACTGGCGCCGCCGCTGCCAGAAATCCTCGGCGCATTCATTTGTCACCTGCTCGGTGCGGGGAATGCCGGCCAGCAGCGTCTGGCGCGTTGTCTCAGCCACGCCCCACTCGGTCAGCAGCGCATCATCGGTGAGCGCGATCAGATTGCGCTTGTCGGCGTAACGCGCGTGGATCGCCGGGTTGGGCGTGATCGTCACGCCCTGGCGCCAGGCCTCGCGCAGCACCGCATGCGCCGACGTGGCGAAGGCGAAATCCGTGAGCCGGTTATAGACGAGGTCGAGCTTGGTTTCCTCGATCCATAAATTGCCATGGCAGAGCAGCAGTTCGGCCGGGTCGCAGATCAGCACCCGGATGCCGTGTTGCGCGAACAGACGCTGAAAGCCGAAAAACTCGGGATAGAGATACTGCTCCCGTGGGGCCTCATCGACGATGGCGAGCACCTTCAATTCGCGTGGACATTCGGCGCGAAACATCGCGACATAGGCATCGAGCACGTCGTCGCGCCCGGCCTGCAAGGCCGCCAGCAGCCCGCCGCCGGCATTGCTGTTGATCTCGATGAGTTGCGGGCCGGCGGTCGTCAGATGGAAATCGTAGCCCATGAAAACCCCAGTTGTCGCCGAGTTTTGCGCCGTCCCGCCAGCGCCGACTTTTGCCGGCGTCGTCCCGCCGGCTGCACGCAGCGTAAACTCCTGCCACGCCGGCAGTGCGACCACATGCTCCACCGCGGCGATCAGTGCGCGCATCTTCGCCAGGTCATCCGCCATGATCGGCACAGTGGCGGATGAAAACAGATGGGGCCGCTCGGCCAGCAGATCGGCGGGGAGGTCGGAGAGTTTCATGCGCTGAGTTTACCTCTCAAAGAACGCCGCGACATCGTCGATCTCGCGGGTGCGGCGCATGGGCGGCAGGCTTTGCCAGATGCGCCGGCCATAGGGTTTGTCGACCAGACGCGGGTCGCAGACCATCAGCACGCCGCGATCGGTTTCGTCGCGGATCAGCCGGCCGGCACCCTGCTTCATGCTGATGACCGTGCGCGGTAATTGCATCTCGAAGAAGGCGTTCTTGCCCTGGCGTTTCAGGGTGTCGATGCGCGCCGCCAGCACCGGATCGTCGGGCGGCGCGAAGGGCAGCTTGTCGATGACGACCAGAGACAGCGCTTCGCCGCGCACATCGACGCCTTCCCAGAAACTTATGCTCGCCACCAGCACGGCGTTGCCGAGGCGGCGAAAGTTTTCCAGCAGTTCCGACTTAGAGCGCTGGCCTTGCAGCAGCAGCGGCATTTCCAGGCCCGCGGCCGCGATGCGTTCTTCGAGCAGCTCATGGATGCGGCGCATCGCACGCAGCGAGGTGCAGAGCACGAAAGCGCGGCCGTTCGAGGCCCGGATCGCTGGCCAGGCCGCTTCGACGACGGCTTCCGGGTAGTCGGGATGGTTCGGGTCTGGCATGCCTCTTGGGCAGTAGAGCAGGGCGTTGCCGGGATAGTCGAAGGGGCTATCCCAGCGGCCGGTCGTTGCATCGGCGAGCCCGAGCGCATTGCGGTAATGCGAGAAATCCTCGCCCACCGCAAGCGTCGCCGAGGTGAATATCCAGGCGCGCGGATGGCCTTCGAGCTGCTTCCTGAAAATCGGCGCAACGGAGAGCGGCGTGAGGTTGAAGCTCACGCCATAGGCCGTGACTTCCACCCAGCGCACCTGTGCAGCTTCATCATCTTCGTGCAGCGGCTGGCTTTGCCAATTGCGCAGCAGCAACACCAGTTCGCCGCAGCGACTCAGGCAGTTCGCCAGCCCTTCGGAACGCCCGGCTTGGGCTTCGAGGTGCTTGCCCAGTTCGTCCAACAGCGCCTGCAAATGCGCCAGCGCTTCGATGGCCTGCGGATGCTGGAGCCATTGCGCGGTCGAGAAGCGGCCTTCGTGGCGGAAGGCGAGGCGCAGATCCTTCGCCGCCTTTTCCAGCGCTTTCGCCGCATCCTGCAGCGGCGCGTAATCCTTGGCGGCACTGATGCCTTCGAGCTTGGTGTCGCGCGCGAAGTCAAGCAACTGGCCGGTGCCGACCGCCGCGCCAAAGAACAGGCCGGCCACTTCGGGGAGCTGGTGCGCCTCGTCGAAGATCACCGTGTTGCAACTCGGCAGCAGCTCGCCCATGCCGTCGTCCTTGAGCATGACGTCGGCGAAGAACAGATGATGATTCACCACGACGACGTCGGCGAGCAGCGCCTCGCGTCGCGCGGCGAGGACGAAGCATGCCTTGACGTGGGCGCATTCCTGACCGAGGCAGTTTTCGCGCGTCGAGGTGGCGAGATACCAGGCGCCGGAATCCTCGGGTACGTCGCTGCATTCGGCCTTGTCGCCGGAGGCTGTCGCCTTCGCGAAGCGCGCGATGGCGTGCAGATGCACGACCTCGGCGCGCGAGTTGAGCCGGCCAGCCGTCAGCGCGCGGTCGAGGTGATGCGGACAGACATAGTTGGAACGGCCCTTGAGCAAGGCCACCGTCGCCGGCACGCCGAGCGCAGCGCGCACCGTCGGCAGGTCGCGGTTGAAAAGCTGGTCCTGCAGAGTCTTGGTGCCGGTGGAGATGATGACCTTGCCGCCGGACAGCAACGCGGGCGCGAGGTAGGCGAAGGTCTTGCCCGTGCCCGTGCCAGCTTCGGCGACGAGTTGCCGGTTGGCTGCGATGGCGGCCGCTACCTCGCGCGCCATGGCCACCTGCTGCTCGCGCAGGCGGTAGCCGGGAATAGCTCGCGCGAGCGGGCCGGTGGCGGCGAACAGGTGTTCCAGATCAGGTTTGGCAGGCATGGGGCGCGGCATGGTAGCACGTGCCCCATGCATCAAACCTCCAGGTGTTGGTAAAGCACCGTCGAGAGATACCGTTCGCCGAAAGACGGAATGATGACGACGATCAGCTTGCCCGCGTTCTCCGGCCGCTGGGCGACTTCAAGCGCGGTCCACACCGCCGCGCCGGAGGAGATGCCGACCAGCAGGCCTTCTTCGGTCGCCATCCTGCGTGCGGTGTTGAGTGCATCGTCGTTTTTCACACGCACCACCTCGTCGTAAATCTGGGTATTGAGGATGGTGGGCACGAATCCGGCGCCGATGCCCTGAATCGGGTGCGGGCCGCGCTGGCCGCCGGAGAGCACCGGGCTGGCGTCGGGTTCGACGGCGATGATCTTGACTTGCTTTCTTGCTTTCAGCATTTCGCCCACGCCGGTGACCGTGCCGCCGGTGCCCACGCCGGCGATGAAGATATCGACCTGGCCATCGGTGTCGCGCCAGATTTCTTCCGCCGTGGTCTTGCGGTGGATGTCCGGGTTGGCCGGGTTCTCGAACTGCTGCGGAATGAAGTAGCGCGGGTCGGCTGCCGCCAGTTCTTCGGCCTTCCTGATCGCGCCGGGCATGCCCTCCGGCCCGGGCGTGAGGATCAGTTCGGCACCAAAAGCCTTGAGCAACAGTTTGCGCTCGCGACTCATGGTTTCGGGCATGACGAAGGCGGCTTTGTAGCCGCGCGCCGCGCAGACCATCGCCAGTCCGATGCCGGTGTTGCCCGAGGTCGGTTCGAGAATGATGGTGTCGGGCTTGATCTTGCCGGCCTTCTCGGCGGCGTCGATCATCGCCGCCGCAATGCGATCCTTGACGCTGCCCGCCGGGTTGAAGAATTCGAGCTTCAGCGCGATCGTCGCGCTGTTGCCGGCGTTCATGCGGTTGAGGCGGACCAGCGGCGTATGGCCGATCAGTTCGATGATATCGTTCGCGATTTGCATGGCGGGTCTCCTGTTGTCTTATTGGTCTATATAATGAATCCAAAAATACAATTTATCAACCACATCACCAAAATTCGCGGAGGCCATCAATGAAAATCGAAACCATTGCAGTGCACGGCGGCTACAGTCCCGATCCCACCACCAAGGCCGTGGCGGTGCCGATCTACCAGACCACCTCCTACGCTTTCGACGATACCCAGCACGGCGCCGACCTGTTCGACCTCAAGGTGCAAGGTTACATCTACACGCGCATCATGAATCCGACCACCGACGTGCTCGAAAAGCGCTTGGCCGCGCTCGAAGGCGGCGTCGGTGCGCTGGGGCTGGCTTCGGGGCAGGCGGCGATCACCTATGCCATCCAGACCATCGCCGAGGCCGGCGACAACATCGTTTCTGTCGGCACGCTGTACGGCGGCACCTACAACCTGTTCGCCCACACGCTGCCTCAGTACGGCATCGAGACGCGCTTCGCCGACTATCGCGACCCCGCCAGCTTCAAGCCGCTCATCGATGCGCGCACCAAGGCGATCTATTGCGAGTCGATCGGCAATCCCCTCGGCAACATCATCGATCTCGCGGCCCTGGCCGCAGTGGCCCACGCCGCCGGCGTGCCGCTGATTGTCGACAACACCGTCCCGACGCCCTACCTGTGCCGTCCCTTCGAACATGGCGCGGACATTGTGGTGCATTCGCTGACCAAGTATCTGGGCGGTCACGGCACCAGCATCGGCGGCGTCATCGTCGATTCCGGCAAATTTCCCTGGGCCGATCACAAGGAACGCTTCAAGCGCCTCAACACGCCCGACGTTTCCTATCACGGCGTTGTCTATACCGAAGCGCTCGGCCCCGCCGCCTACATCGGCCGGGCGCGCGTGGTGCCGCTGCGCAACATGGGCGCGGCGATTTCGCCTTTCAACAGTTTCCTGATCCTGCAGGGCATCGAGACATTGGCCGTGCGCATGGACCGCATCTGCGAAAACACGCTGGCCGTGGCGCAATATCTCAAGAGCCACCCGAAGGTCGGCTGGGTCAACTACGCCGGCCTGCCCGATCACCGCGAGCACGCGCTGGCGCAGAAGTACATGGGCGGCCGCGCCTCCGGCATCCTCACCTTCGGCGTTCAGGACGGCAGTGCCGGCGGCGCCCGTTTCCAGGATGCGCTGAAGCTGATCACTCGCCTCGTCAATATCGGCGACGCCAAGAGTCTGGCCTGCCACCCGGCCTCGACCACCCATCGGCAACTGTCCCCGGCTGAACTGGCGAAGGCCGGCGTATCCGAGGACATGGTGCGGCTGTCGATCGGCATCGAGCATATCGACGACCTCAAGGCGGACCTCGAACAGGCGCTTGCGGCGGTCTGAATCTGCGCCGGCCCGCGCGGCTTCAAACCGGGCCGCTCGGTGAGGGCGGCAAGAGCCGCTGACCAAGCTATGGGCGGAATTCGATCGTTAATGATTGAAGCGGTAGTTTGCTGCCGGATGAGACAGCCAATGGCTGTCACCGGTAAGCTCCAGCACCTGGGAGTGAAATTTCAGGATGGCGGGGCGGTGGCTAACGCTGATCAGGGTCACCCTGGTTCCGACCAGCTGCCGATACAGGCTCTCCTCGTTGGCGGCATCTAGAGCGCTAGTCGCTTCGTCCAGAATGGCAAAGCGCGGTCGGGTGAGCAGCAATCGGGCAAATGCAAGACGTTGCTGCTCGCCGATGGAGAGTACTTTGTGCCAATCCATTTCAACGTCCAGGCCGCCGAAGCGACGAGCGACGTCAGGCAGGTTTACCTGCTCCAGCAGGTCCAGAAGCGCGTTATCGCTGGTTGATGGCGCCTTGTTCGGATAGAGCAGTTGGCTACGCAGGCTACCCAGCAGCATGTACGGTTGTTGGGGGAGAAAGAGAATATCTTCCGGCTTGGGACGAAAGATCGTCCCGCTGCCCGAATACCACAGGCCCGCGATGGCACGTAGCAGAGAGCTCTTGCCGCTGCCGCTTTCCCCGACGATCAGCAATCCCTCGTTGGGCTTGATGGAGAGTGACAGATCCCTGATCAGGATGCGGTCATGGTTCGGCGTGTGCAACGTGACCCTCTCGAGGGCAAGGTGGGAAGCTTCCACTGACCGAATGATGCCGGTTGTGGCTGTTTGGCTGGTCGGATGTTTGGGCATGGATTTCACCAGGGTATCCAGGCGATCGACACCTGCCGCAAAGCGGCTTAGACCTTCGAAATTCTCCACAATCAGCGAAACAGCGCCGAGCACCGCGGCAAAGGCCCCCGCTGCCTGGACTGCATGGCCCACCTCCAGTTCGCCCGAGAGCACCCGCGAAGCGATGATTGCGCTGGGTATCACGAAGGTCAGCATGGTGAAGGCGTGTTGATAGAGGTTGAGGGCAAACTGGTTGCGAATCAGACGATTGAAATTGTTGAAGGCCTCGGCGAAGCGCAACTTCACCCGCCTCAATTCCTCGGGTTCGCCCCGATAAAAAGCAATCGATTCGGCATTCTCGCGCACCCGCACCAGGCTGAAACGGAAATCAGCTTCGCGCCGCAACTGATTGAAATTCAGGTTCATCAGCCGCTTGCCAAACACAACAATCACAATGAGCGTGCCGGCGAGCGCATAGAAAACGAGAAAGTAAACCAGCTCACTCGAAATAGACCACAAGACGCTACTGAAGGCGATCAACTGCAACAGCGAACTGATGATGACCAGCAGGTAGTAGAGGGAGCGCTGGGTGAACGTGTTGATGTCTTCTGCGACCCGCTGGTCGGGGTTGTCGATGCCACCTTTGGCATTTAACTCGTAGAAGTGGCGGTGGCTGAAGTAGCTATCCAGAAATTGGTTGGTCAGCCACTGTCGCCAGTTGATGCCGAGCCTGTCGCGCACGTAAAAATAGAGTGCGTAGATCGGCACCGCAGTGATGATCAGGACGAGGCAGAACTGGATGGAATCCCAGAAACGCTCTTCATCGCGGGCCGCGAGAGCGGAGGTGAATTCGCCGGTCTGCTCATTGAAAAGAACTGCGAAGCGTGTCAGGCCGAGTAGCAGAATAACCAGCAGCGCAAGCAGACCCCACGCTTTCCATTTTTCTTCCTGGCGCCAGTAAGGCGAAGCGAGAGCCCAGAAACGTTTCCAGAGATGGCTAATTGTGGGATCAGGCATATCTTTGGATCGAGGTTTGAATTTTTGCCCGTGTAGTCGGGTTTTGACGCGTGCTGCGTACGTTTTACTCTTCACCTCGCGGTGGGGCAAGTGATCGGGGCGTAAAGCCGGCAAGCGATGCGGTTTGTGGCAACATCACATGAGCCAGGCACCTTGAGTGCGGGCGGCGAGGACCCCTACTACACATCGTAGAGTAGCCAGCCGCATTCCGCATGGCATGTGTCGTCAAAGGCGATCACGAAATCCGGACACCCTAAATTTTTATCAAAAAATGTGAAGAGTTGAGCTATAAGGGACTATGAAAAAACTGACACTGGACAAAATCCTGCAAACGCAAGGCTTCGGCACGCGCAAAGAATGCCGCAACCTGATTCTCCACGGCGCGGTGGGCATTGGCGGCGAGATCGTGACGGATTATCAGGAGGCGCCTGATACCGCTGACCTGAACTTCACGGTCGATGGCGAACCCTGGCGTTACCGCGCACACGTTTATGTCGCGCTCAACAAGCCCGCTGGCGTCGAATGCTCGCGGCGACCGGCGGTCCATCGCGGCGTGCTGAGTCTCCTGCCGGATCAATTCACCCTGCGCGACGTGCAGCCGGTCGGCCGGCTCGACCATGACACGACGGGCCTCTTGCTGCTTTCCGACGATGGCGTCTTCATCCACGCCCAATCGTCCCCGAAACGTCATGTCACGAAAACTTACGTCGCGACGACGCAGGAACCGGTGACGCCGGAACTCGTGGCGCAACTCTCGACCGGCGTCAAACTGGCCGACGAACCCGCGCCGCTGGCCGCGCAGGCGCGCCAACTGGATACCCATCAAATCGAGATCATCCTCGACCAGGGCAAATACCATCAGGTCAGGCGCATGCTCGTCGCCGCCGGCAATCATTGCGTGGCCTTGCACCGCTCGGCAATCGGCGGGCTGACGCTGGCAAGCCTGGGGCTGGCGGAAGGCGCGTGGTGTTATCTCGACGATGCGCAGATGGCCTTGCTGGCACCACAATAAAAGTCGGCGCTGGCAGGACGGCGCATTCACATGCCCGAACACACTTCCTTACTCGAACCCTCTCCCTGGATCGTCCGTTTCGCCCCGCTGATTCCGGCGGGGAGCATGGTGCTCGACCTCGCCTGCGGCAACGGACGCCATGCGCGTTTGCTGGCCGGCATGGGGCATCAAATCGAGGCGGTTGATCGCGATGCGGAAGCGCTCGCCGCGCTGGTCGGAATCGCTGGCATCCAGACGCGCTGCACCGATCTCGAAGGCGGTTCCTGGCCCTATTACGGATGCGGTTTCGATGCCATCGTGGTGAGCAATTATCTGCACCGCCCGCTGTTGCCCAATCTGTTTGGCTGCCTGAACGAAGGCGGTCTGCTGATCTACGAAACCTTCATGGTCGGCAACGAGTTGCTGGGCAAACCGAGCAATCCGGCCTTTCTGCTGCGTTCGGGCGAACTGCTCGATCTGGTGCGGAATCGGCTGCGGGTGCTGGCCTTCGAGCAGGGCGAGGTGACTGAACCGCGCCCGGCGGTTATTCAGCACATCGTCGCGCGACGCGGCAGCGTGTTGAGGATTCCTTAACCGGCAAGGATGCGGCTGGCGATATTTTCAATGGCCGCCGGGCTGAGGTCGTCGGCGACCAGCGTGGCGGCGTCGCCATAATCGCGATAATTCCTTTCCTGCGAGCGTTGGTAGAGCGGGTCGTAATGCTGTTCGAGCAGTTCCTCGACGAGGGCGCGAAATTCTCCCGCTTCGATCAGGGCCGTCCAGCGGGCCAGGGTTTCGTTGCTTTGCAGCCCGCGCAGGTGGCCGAGTTGTTCGATCAGCCAGGCCGGCCGGGCAACGAAGTAATCGTAGTCGCGCAACAGAAAGTCGGCTCTGGCGGGACGGCGTGCATCGACGCGCAGGCAGGCGGCGCCGCGGATGGCGGCGATCAGCGCGTCGGGCACCTGCAGCACGCCGATGCGGCGGCTTTCGGCTTCCACATAGACGGGGCGAACGGGATCGAAGCCGATCAGCGCGGCGAACAGTTTCGACTCGAACATCTTCTGCGCAGGCTGCGGGGCATCGGGCAGGCGGCCGAGCACCGAGCCCTTGTGTGCGGCGAGTTCTTCCAGGTGCAGCACCTGCGCTCCCTGGCGCGCCAGCGCTTCGAGGATGCGACTCTTGGCGCTGCCGGTGGGGCCGGAAATGACCTTGAAGGCAAAGCGTTGCGGCAGTTCGGCGAGTGCGGCCACCACATGGCGTCGCCAGGCCTTGTAGCCGCCATCGAGCCGGTGGGCGTCCCAACCGATTTCTCGCAGGATATGAACGAAAGCGCCGGAGCGTTTGCCGCCGCGCCAGCAATAGACCAGCGGCCGCCAGCTCTTGGGCTTGTCGAGAAAGCGCTGCTCGATGTGGTCGGCGATGTTGCGGGCGACCAGCGCCGCGCCGACCTTCTTGGCCTCGAACGCCGATACCTGCTTGTAGAGCGTGCCGACGCGGACGCGTTGCTCGTCCGACAACACCGGGCAACTGGTGGCGCCGGGCAGGTGATCCTCGGCGAATTCGCCTGGCGAGCGCGCATCGAGGATGGCAGCGAATTCCGCCAGTTGTGCTACCGTTGCGACCCCTTTGGTTAGCCGTTCAGACATTTTCAGGATGAAAAAATTAGATTGACCGAATTGTAGTTCCGACGTAACCCGCTGCGCGGGTTAGTCTTCACTGAAAGCTCATCAGAACCATGACAGAAAAAATTTACCTGACTCGCTTTTCCCACGGCGGCGGCTGCGGCTGCAAAATCGCTCCGGCGGTTTTGTCCCGCCTGCTCGCCGAATCGCCGCTCAAGACATTGCCGGCGGATTTGCTGGTCGGCGTTGAAACCGCCGACGATGCGGCGGTATATCGCCTCAACGATACGCAGGCGGTGGTGGCGACGACCGATTTTTTCACGCCGATCGTCGATGATCCCTATGACTTCGGCCGCATTGCCGCGACCAACGCGCTTTCCGACGTGTATGCGATGGGCGGCACGCCGATCTTCGCGCTGGCCGTCGTCGGCATGCCGCTCGACAAGTTGCCGGAAGAGGTGATCCGGCAGATTCTCGCCGGCGGTGAAGCGGTGTGCGCGGCGGCGGGCATTCCCATTGCCGGCGGACATTCCATCGATGTGCTGGAACCGATCTACGGCCTTGTCGGTATCGGCATCGTGCATCCGGCGCAGGTCAAGAAAAACGCCGGAGCACTGGCCGGTGACGTGCTGATTCTCGGCAAGCCGCTCGGTATCGGCATTTTGTCGGCAGCGCTGAAAAAGGGGCTGCTCTCCGCGGCGGGCTATGCCGAGATGCTGCGCTGGACGACGACGCTGAACGTCACCGGCGTAAAACTCGCCAAAATGCCCGGCGTGCATGCGGTGACGGACGTCACCGGCTTTGGCCTGGGCGGGCATCTGCTCGAAATCTGTCGCGGTTCGCATCTCGCGGCGCGAGTGGAGTTTGATCGCCTGCCCCTCATCGCAGAGGCGGTCACGCACGTGCGTGCCGGTATTTCCACCGGGGCGTCCTCGCGCAACTGGTCGAGCTACGGCGCATCGATGCAGTTTGCTTCGACCATGGAAGAGTGGCAGCAGAAGATCATGACCGATCCACAGACCAGCGGTGGTCTGCTGGTGGCCTGCGCGCCGGAAAGCGTGGCGGAAGTGCTGGCGGCTTTCCATACCGACGGCTTTGCGCCGGCGGCGGTGGTCGGCGCACTGAAGACCGGTGAACCTCTGCTCAGCGTAGTTTGAGCAGAGGTTTGAGGCTGTTCCAGACGTGATCGAGGATTTTCGGCTGCGCGGCCGCGGTCGGGTGCAGGTGGTCGGCCTGGAAGGCGGCATCGTCCAGCGCGATGGGTTCGAGCAGGAAAGGCAGCAGGGCGGTCTTTTCCTGCCTGGCCAGCGTGCTAAACAATGCCGAAAAATCACGGGTGTACTCCGGCCCGTAGTTGGGCGGCAGGCGCATGCCGACCAAGAGGACACGCGCCCCGGACGTTTTGGCGGCGCGCACCATCTGCGTCAGGTTGGCGCGCGACTCGGTCAGCGGCAGGCCGCGCAGACCGTCATTGGCGCCCAGGGCGAGAATGACGACGGCCGGGTGGTGACGTTCCAGCACGGCAGGCAGACGGGAGCGGCCGCCCGCCGTGGTTTCGCCGCTGATGCTGGCATTGACGAGGTCCCTCGGCGGATTTCCCTGCCGCAGCCGTTCGGCCAGCAGGGCCGGCCAGCTTTGATTCACCGCGATGCCGTAGCCGGCGGACAGGCTGTCGCCAAACACCAGCACGATGTCGGCGGCGCTGACGCAGCGCATGCCGATGAGCAGCAGGAACAACAAGGTGGATAATCTGGCCATGACTGAAATGGTGTTGCAGGTTGAAGGATTGGGCAAAGACGTCGCCAGCGGCGAGTCTACCCTGACCATTCTCGATGGCATTGGTTTTACGGTCAGTGCGGGCGAGTCGGTGGCCATTGTTGGCGCTTCCGGTTCGGGGAAGTCGACCCTGCTGGGTCTGATGGCCGGCCTCGACCTGCCGACGCGCGGCAACGTCAAACTGGCGGGGCAGGATCTGCCGACGCTCGACGAGGACGGCCGCGCCGCCCTGCGCGGGCGCGAACTGGGTTTCGTCTTCCAGTCCTTTCACCTGTTACCTGCGTTGACCGCGCTCGAAAACGCGATGCTGCCGCTGGAACTGCTCGGTTTGTCGAACCCGCGGGCGACAGGAGAGGCGATGCTGGCGCGCGTCGGCCTGACTGACCGTCTCGGCCATTATCCCAAGCATCTCTCCGGCGGCGAGCAGCAGCGTGTCGCCCTGGCGCGTGCCTTCGCCGTGCATCCGCGCCTCCTGCTGGCCGACGAGCCGACCGGCAACCTCGACGCCGCCACTGGCCGGCAGGTGATCGACCTGATGTTCGCGATGAACGCGGAGCAGGGCACGACGCTGGTGCTCGTCACCCACGACGAGGCGCTGGCGCGGCGTTGCGGGCGCACGTTACGGCTGGTGGCCGGGCGACTCGCGCAGAATTAACCGGGCCGCCCCAACGCCGCTCCTGACGGCGCCTTCGAGCGTGGCCGGATAGTCACCTGCCACATAGTCGCCGGCGAGCCAGACATTCGGGAAGGCCGTCGCGGCCGACGGGCGTGCGAGGCCAGGCGTGCACGCGAAGGTGGCGCGTTTTTCCTCGATCACCCAACTGCGTTGCGGCGCCGGCAGGCCGGGCAGCAAGCGGGCGATTTCGCCATGAATGGCGGCTGCCAGTTCGGTGTGGTCGAGCGCCTGGTGCGGACCGTCGCCGCTGATGACCGCCGCGATGAGGCCATGCTGGCCGCACAACGCGCCCCGGTCGAACAGCCATTGGGCGTGGCCGCCCTCGATGCCGACCATGGCAAATGGCAGGCGCACCGTTGCCGGGTAGGCAAGGTAGGCCGTGACGATGGGCTGCCAGTGAAAAGCTTTGATTTTCCGACACAGTTCGGCGAATTCGGGGTGCGGCGTCAAAAGCTGCGACAGATGGTAAGGCGCGGTCGCCAGAATGAGGTGGTCGTAAGGGCCATGCGTTTCGTCATGTCCAGACGCCGTCCAGCCAGCGCCGACTTTTGCAATTTCGGTGATGCGGGTCGAGCGCAGCACGCGACTGCCGCGCGCTGCCAGATAGCGCGCCGCCGGTTCGGGAAACAGGCTGGAAAAGTCGGTGGCTGGCAGGAGCAGGTCCGAGGCGGCACGGTCGGCGGCGAGGCTGTCGCGCAGGACGTTCAGAAAGACCTGGGCGGAGGCGATGCCGACCGGCGTGTTGAGCGCGGCGAGGCAGAGCGGTTCCCACAGGTAACGGCGCACATGCTCGGGCTGGTCTGCGAACAATTCGGCGGCCGTCAAGTCTGCGCTCAGTCTGAAGTTATGTGCCTGCTGGGTACGCATGAAGCGGATGGCGGCGAGTTTGTCCTTGAACGAAAGCCCTTGTGCAGAAAGCAGGGCCCAGGCCAGATGTAGCGGAGCGGGCAGGCTCGGCGCGGCGATTCTGACTTGACCAGGGAATTCAAGGTGCAGCGATTCGCATCGCAACGCCGTCCCCGATTTACGCGGCGTGCCGGCTGACGCCGTCCCGCCAGCGCCGACTTTTGCCATCAGCCGCAAGATCTCGCGGTAGGCGCCGACGAGGATGTGGGCTCCGTTGTCGACCGTCAGGCCGCCGAGTTCGACCGCACGCGCCCGGCCGCCAAGCGTGCGCGAGGCTTCGAAGACATCGACCTTGATGCCGGCGGCGGCCAGTTCGACGGCGCAGGCCAGCCCCGCATAACCCGCGCCGATTACCGCTACACGCTGAACCATGTCTTGACTGCCAGCCACAGCTTGCGCAACGGCGGCAGAGAGGTGCGGCGGTCGAGCACCAGAAAGCCGTCGCGCTCGATTTCGTTGAGCAGCGTCTGGTAGATGGCGGCCATCATCAGCCCGGCGCGCTGACTCTTGCGGTCGGCGGCGGGCAGTTGGGCGAGGGCGCGCGCGTAGTGCTCGCGCGCCCGTTCGGCCTGGAATTGCATCAGCGCCCGGAATTCCGGGGTGTGGCGGCTTTGCAGGATGTCCGCCGTGCTGACGCCGAAGCGCGCCAGTTCATCCTGTGGCAGGTAGATGCGGTCGCGGCGGGCGTCTTCGCCGACATCGCGGATGATGTTGGTGAGTTGGAAGGCGAGCCCGAGGGTGTGGGCGTATTTCAGCGTGTGACGATCGCTGTAGCCGAAAATTTCTGCGGCGATGAGGCCGACCACGCCGGCGACGCGGTGGCAATACAGTTGCAGCGCCTTGAAGTCGGCGTAGCGCGTCTGGTCGAGGTCCATCTGCATGCCGTCGATGACCTCGGTGAACTGCTCCACCGGCAGGGCGAAATGTTCGCGCGCCGTGGCAAGCGCCTGCGTGACGGGGTGGGACGGCGTTCCGGCTTCGAGCGCGGCGAGTTCGGCGCGCCACCAGTCGAGCTTGACGCGGGCGATGGCCGGCTCACTGCAGTCATCGACAACGTCATCGACCTCGCGGCAAAAGGCGTAGAACGCCGTGATGGCCTGGCGGCGCCGGGGTTCGAGGAAGCGAAAGCTGACGGTGAAGCTTGATCCGCTGGCGCGGACCTTGGCAGCGCAGTAGTCGTCCGGGCTCATAGTGACTTGAAAAGTATTCGGGGCCAGTCGAGCGCGCCCAGCACCGGCCGCCGGTTGAATACGTCGTAGTCGGCTGCTTCGATCTTGTCGAGGATGCGCAAACCGCCGGCAACGATGACGCGGATTTCCAGTCCGATGCGGCCGGGCAGGTCGTTGCCCAGGCGGGCGCCCGAGTGCATCAGCGCGCGTGCGCGGTCGACCTGGAATTTCATGAGTCTACAAAAGTCGGCGCTGGTGAGACGGCGCAAGATGGATTCTTCGCTGACGCCAAAGCGCGCCATGTCGTCCTGCGGCAGGTAGATGCGCGGCACCGGCTTGCGCGCATCGATGCCGACATCCTGCCAGTGGTTGATGAGTTGCAGCGCCGAGCAGATCGCGTCCGAACGGCGCAGATTGTCGGGCGTGGCGGCGTCGAACAGATGCAGCAGCAACCGGCCGACCGGATTGGCGGAGCGGCGGCAGTAGTCCATCAGTTCGTCGAAGCTGGCATAGCGGGTTTTCGCCACATCCTGGGCAAAGGCATCGAGCAGGTCGCGAAATAACGCCAATGGCAACCGATGTTCCTCGATATGCGGACGGAGGCGGTGAAAGACCGGGTGAACGGTCGGCTCGTTGCGCTCGATCCGGTCGAGTTCGTGCCGATAGCTGTCCAGGAGGCGCAGCCGTTCCGTGGCGGGCAGATCGCCTTCATCGGCAAAATCGTCGGCCGTGCGGGCAAAAACATAGATCGCGGCGACCGCCGGGCGGAGCCTGGCCGGCAGCAAGATTGAAGCAACGGGGAAATTCTCATAGTGATCAACGGCCATCGGGCGCCAGTATAGGTGCGATTCCGTTAAAATCCTGCGTTGCGCGAGGGTGGCGGAATTGGTAGACGCACTGGATTTAGGTTCCAGCGGGGTAACCTGTGCGGGTTCGAGTCCCGCCCTTCGCACCATTTTTTCTCACTAATTTACTTTGGCTTTCTTCAAGGACTTTTCATGGACACGACTCAGGATACCCCCATCGCTCAAACAACAGCCGAGGTTGCAACTGCGGTAGCAACGCCCAATCCACTGGAGCGCCGCATCGACATGACCGTGGCGATGGCCGAGATCGAGCAGGAAGTGGAACAGCAGCTCAAGAAGATCGCCAGGACGACCAAGATGGCGGGCTTCCGTCCCGGCAAGGTGCCGATGAAGATGGTCGCGCAGATGTATGGGGGCCAGGCGCGCTCCGAAGCCATCGGCACCGCGATCGAAAAGGCTTTTGGCGCGGCGGTGCGCGAACAAAATCTGCGTGTGGCCGGTCAGCCGCGCATTGAGCCCAAAGAGGCTGGCGCCGAGAATCAGATGGCCTTTACCGCCATTTTTGAAGTGTTTCCTGAATTTGCGATTGCCGACATCGGCGGCCGCACGATCGAAAAGCCCACGCTCAGCGTCGGCGATGCCGAGGTCGACAAGACCATCGAGGTGTTGCAGAAGCAGCGCACGACTTACGCCGCCGCCGGGCGTGCCGCCCAGAAGGGCGACCGCCTGGTGATCGACTTTACCGGTCGGCGCAATGGCGAGACCTTCGATGGCGGCGCCGCGACCGATTACGGCGTTCTGGTTGGCGACGGCCGGATGATTCCGGATTTCGAGGCTGCCCTGGAAGGGGTGGCCGCGGGCCAGGAAAAAGTCTTCGACGCCACCTTCCCCAAGGATTACCACGCCATCGACCTGGCGGGCAGCACCGTGCAATTCACCATCCTGGTGAAGGCCGTCGAAGCCCCGCAACTGCCGGCGGTCGATGCCGAATTTGCCCGCGCGCTGGGGATTGTCGATGGCGACACCGCCAAGATGCGCGCCGAAGTGCGCGCCAATCTTGAACGCGAAGTGGCCAAGCGCCTGCGCGCGCGCATCAAGGAGCAGGCGATGAATGCCCTGCTCGAAACCCATCCGATCGATGTGCCGACGGCGATGGTTGACGCCGAGGCGCAGCAAATGGCCGACAAGGCGCGTCAGGACCTCGAAAGCCGTGGCGCGCAGATGAAGAACATTCCCGTCAATGCGAGCTGGTTCACCGAGCAGGCCGCCCGCCGCGTGCGGCTGGGGCTGATCGTTGCCGCGCTGGTGCAGGAAAAAGACCTCCATGTCCAGCCCGCCGACGTGCGCGCCGTGGTCGATGATTTCGCCGCCACCTTCGAAGATCCGCAGGAGGTCGTGCGCTGGTATTACAGCCAGCCCCAGCGTCTGGCCGAGGCCGAGTCGCTGGCGATGGAAAACAATGTGGTCGACTGGGTGCTGGCCAATGCCCAGGTGACCGACAAGGTCGTCGTTTTTGACGAGCTGATGGGTAATGCGGCATGATGCAGCGCATGCCGACTTCAGGAGTAAGCCAGATGACCGAACCCCATGCCTTGATTGAGCCGCGGGCGCTGGGCATGGTGCCGATGGTGATCGAAACCAGCGGCCGCGGCGAGCGCGCCTACGACATCTTTTCGCGCTTGCTGAAGGAGCGGGTGATCTTTCTGGTCGGCCCGGTAAATGACATGACGGCCAACCTGGTGGTCGCCCAGTTGCTGTTCCTCGAATCGGAAAATCCGGACAAGGACATCTATCTCTACATCAACTCGCCCGGCGGCGCGGTGACGGCGGGGATGGCGATTTACGACACCATGCAGTTCATCAAGCCGGATGTGTCGACGCTCTGCATCGGCCAGGCGGCCTCGATGGGCGCCTTTTTGCTGGCGGCCGGCGCGCCGGGCAAGCGCTATTGCCTGCCGAATTCGCGCGTGATGATTCATCAGCCGATGGGCGGCTTTCAGGGGCAGGCTTCGGACATCGAAATCCATGCCAAGGAAATTCTCTACCTCAAGCAGCGCTTGAACGAAATGCTGGCGACGCACACCGGCCAGCCGATCGAGCGCATCGAGCGCGACACCGATCGCGACAACTTTTTGTCGGCGGAAGCCGCGGTCGAATATGGCCTGACCGACAAGGTGCTGACCAGCCGCGGCGACGTGGCTTAACCCAGAGGAATGCGCGATGGCGGATAAAAAAGGCGGTCCGGAAAAGCTGCTCTACTGCTCCTTCTGCGGCAAGAGCCAGCACGAGGTCAAGAAACTGATTGCCGGCCCGTCGGTGTTCATCTGCGACGAGTGCATCGACCTGTGCAACGACATCGTCCGCGACGATGCGGCACCCGAGGATGTCGGCAAGGCGACGCGCGATCTGCCGATTCCCGGCGAGATCCGCGATCAACTCAATCAGTATGTGATTGGCCAGGAGCAGGCGAAAAAAATCCTCGCCGTGGCCGTCTACAACCACTACAAGCGTTTGCGCAGCCTGCCGAAAAACAAGGATGACGTCGAGCTCAGCAAGAGCAACATCCTGCTGATCGGCCCGACCGGTTGCGGCAAGACCCTGCTGGCGCAGACGCTGGCGCGGATGCTGAACGTGCCGTTTGTCATTGCCGATGCGACGACGCTGACCGAGGCTGGCTATGTCGGCGAGGATGTCGAAAACATCATCGCCAAGCTCCTGCAAAAATGCGACTACGATGCCGCAAAAGCCGAGCAGGGCATCATCTACATCGACGAGCTCGACAAGATTTCGCGGCGCAGCGAGAACCGCTCGATCACCCGCGACGTGTCCGGCGAGGGCGTGCAGCAGGCCTTGCTCAAGCTGATCGAGGGCACGATTGCGTCCGTGCCGCCGCAAGGCGGGCGCAAGCACCCGAATCAGGATTTCATTCAGGTCGACACCGCCAACATCCTGTTCATCTGCGGCGGCGCCTTCGCCGGGCTGGACAAGATCATCTCGGATCGCGGCCGCAAGACATCGATCGGCTTCGGCGCGACCGTGGCCTCTCCCGAG
>JAUSBB010000070.1 GCA_030652245.1 Rhodocyclaceae bacterium
GCTGATCGGCGCCCTGCTCGGCGCCGTGCTGCCGACGCTGTTCGACATCCTGCTCGGCATCGCGGCTGGAGCCGCGGCGCTCGCCGGCGTCACGCTCTACGGCCGCCTGCGCTCCGCCATCCGCCCGGCCTGAGCGTCCGCATCGAATGACGGCGCTGACCGAACTCCACGACGACATCGAGGCGCGCGTGGCGGCCGTCCGCGCGCACCGTCCCGACTGGCTGTGCGGCAAGGGCTGCGACAGTTGCTGCCGGCGGCTCGCCGACGTGCCGCAACTGACGGCGGCGGAATGGGACCTGCTGCGCGCGGGCCTGGCCGCATTGCCGCCGCAACGCCAGAAGGAAATTTGCCGCGCCATGGCCGCCCTGGCCGGCCAGCCCGCGCGCGCCGTCGTCTGCCCGCTGCTCGACCAGGCCACCGGCGTCTGCCCGGTCTATGCCCAGCGCCCCGTGGCCTGCCGCAGCTACGGCTTCTACGTCCAGCGCGACCTCGGGCTGTATTGCGGCGAGATCGAAGCCCGCGTCGCCGCTGGGGACCTGGCCGACGTGGTGTGGGGCAACCACGATGCCATCGACCGCCGGCTCGCCGGCCTGGGCGAAACCCGCGCCCTGACCGAGTGGTTCGCGAGTTGGTGTTCCGACCTCTGAAAGTAGACAACCGGGACTATGTGATCTGGACCTACGAAGCTTTCTTTGCCCGCCCCTCGACTCAGCTAAGCGGGAAAATTCTGTCGAACTTGGCGATATCGAGCACGGCCTTCACGCTGCCTCGACAGTTGGCTAGAGACACGCTCTTGTTGCGTGCTCGTGCCTCGTCGCGAAGTACCAGCAACAGGCCCAGCGCGGTACTGTCGATATAGTTGACGCCACCCAAGTCCACTTGAATTTCGTTCGTACCAAAATCATTGAGAACGGTATCAACGGCATCGCGAAACTCATTTTGAGAGCTCCAGTCGAAACGGTCTTTCAGCTGGAGTACAGCACGGTCGCCTGTGATGTGGATAGCTATCTGCATGAGGCCAATCTCGTAAATTGCATTAATCGGAATCAGGAAATCAGTGGCCGGCGGAAAGGAAGGATGCGAGCAGATTGCGCAGGCTTTGAGGCAGCGGCAACATCACGTTGGTCCTTCAGGCAGGTGACGTACGTGTGGAGATCATCGAAGGTCGTCCACATCAATGCCGACATTTGTATGCAGGCCTTGAGCGGCGTACGGGCGCGCCGGCGCTCGGCATCCAGTCGCCACTGCAGACGATTCAGTTGCTCCTCGTTGCCATTGGCGATGATCCGTTCGATAGCTTTCCGCCGTGCAGCCTCGAAGCCCGCCGGATCGGAGCATGCCAATCGTGCCCAGGCCGCGAAGTCGAAATCCCCGGAGATGACTTCGAGCTTCAATATTTTTCCTCTTCCTGCCACATCTCCGGTTCGAAGCGCACCACCCGGTTGCGGCCCGCGTTCTTGGCGCCGTACAAGGCGACATCGGCAAACTTGACCACCTGCCAGAAAGTGTCGGCATCCGCCGGGTATTGGGCAACGCCGATGGAAATCGTCTTCTGCAGCACGGCGGTCGGCAGTGTGACCTTGGTGCTGGCCACTTCGCCGCGAATCTTTTCCGCCACCTGTACCGCACGTTCGGCATCGGTGTCGAGCAGGATGACGAGGAATTCCTCGCCGCCATAGCGGACCACCAGATCAGAGCCACGCACGTTCTTGGCCAGGATTTCGGCCAAGGATTTCAAGACCTTGTCGCCGGCTTCGTGGCCATACGTGTCGTTCACCTGCTTGAAGTAATCGAAATCCAGCATCAGGATCGAGAACACACCCTTCTTGCGCTCGATGCCGGACATCAGAGTTTCGACGTATTCCTCCAGGAAACGCCGGTTGTAGAGTCCGGTCATGGCATCGCGCAAGGCGTTTTCGCGCAGGCTGTCCATCAGCCGTTTGGCTTCCAGCACCGGAGCCGTCTCGCGCAGATAAACCGCGAGGAAGGGCATCATCATTTGCGCCAGCGGTCCCTCGCCCTGGCCGACGACGATCTGAACCACGCAGCCCGCTGTGCCCGAAAGCACGATAGGCAGGCAGATGTGGGTGTCGCCCTCTTCGGCGGCACGGAACATGGTGCAGATGCCGGGCAGTCCGACGCCGTCGACGGCGTGCCCGGTGCGCTTGGCGCGGCAGGCATCGGCGTCGGTAATGATCTGCGGGTCGCAATATTGGCAATGCGCATCGGCGTTGCAGCCGACGACCACCGGCACCATGCGGTTTTTGCTTGCAGCGACTTCATAAATGGTGAAGCGCTGGAACTCGAATTTTTCGCGCAGGATTCCAGCAAGCCGATCGTAGATGTCGCTCTTGTACCGGTCCTCCTCGATGGCCTGCTTGAATTTGGCCGCCTCGACCAGGGCCTCGACCATCTCGGTGGTAGCCGCCAGTTGGTTGCCGCCGCAACTCCGCTGATGCCCCATCAGTTCCGCCACACGTTCCTGGATGGTGCCGACTTCCTTTTCCAGAAAACCCATCAGCCGGTTGAGATGGGCGGCAATTTCACCCACTTCGTCGGAACTGGCGTGGGCGATGCGGCCGCGAAAGTCGCCGGTAGCGGCATTGGCTGCGACTTCGCGTACCGCGATGGCGGTTTCCGTCACCGGCCGGATCAGGCGGCGTAGCCAGGCAAGCGATAACAACACAGCCGTCAGCACGGCCAGACTGACCAGAACGACGGCGGTAATCGCCTGGCCGCGCACTTCGGCCAATGAAATGTCGATGGTCACGGCGCCGAGTGCGACGCCGGGGTCGACCTGGTGGCATTGCCGGCAATTGGGTTGCCCGTGATCGGTGGTGACGTAGGGAACAATGGCGCGAAACAGCAAATCGCCGTCCCGGTCGACAAGCGAAAAAACCGGGCGTGCCTGCGCCACCACCCGCGCCTCGTCTTCGGTTTTGATCTGCTCAAGCGGGAAGCCCGGGCCGAACTGCTTCGTCACTGCCGGACCGCGCACGACATGGAGTGCGGCGACACCCGGCATGTTCTTCAGTCGTTCGAGAAACTCCAGCCGCTTGTCGATGGTGCCGTTGATCATGGCTTCGGTCAGCCCGATCTTGACGGCCTCGGCCACCGACATCGTGTGCCTTTCCGCCATGTAGAGAGAAAAGCGGCGGAAGGACCAAGCAGAGAGCGCCGTCACGACGACGATCAACAGCGTCATGATGGCGGCGGAAAAGACGAGAGTCTTGGTGTTGAGGCGCACGAAACAGCCCTCCTTGCGAAACCAGCTTCGGCTCAGACGTGGCAGAGCAGCGCCGTGTCACCCTCGGCACTGGCAGCGATGCGTTCGAGACAAGCCAACACGTCGTGGCTTTCGGTCTCCATCTCGCCGACGCGAGCGAAACACGGCTCCATGTTGCCCTCTTGGAAGGAACGCAATGCCGCCAACCCGGCGTCATGAAACCGCCGATGCGGTGTCTCCATTTCCACATAGCCGGACAGTTTTGAAAAACACTCTCGCCCTTCGCCCTCGTAATACCACTTTCCCAGGCGGCAATGGCCATGGGCGGCAAAATCGCCGACATTCTTTTGCGATACCCCCATCAATACCCGATAGACCTCGAATTTGTAGACCAGGTGGTCGATCTTCGCCACCTCGACAAAGCTTCTCAGCGCAGAAGCGGCGATGGTTCCCTCCATACGTCTCGACAGTTCGGTAAGCGCCCGCATACCCGACGTGGCGGCAGCACCCTCGTCGCCGAAACTGGCCGAACGTTGCGCCCAGTGTTCCATCTGACCTCGGGTCTGCTGGGTTTCGCTCTGGATGGAGGTCACCAGGCCGGCGATTTCGTTGGTGGCAATTGCTGTGCGCTCGGCAAGCTTCCGCACTTCGTCGGCGACTACGGCAAAACCACGCCCCTGCTCGCCGGCACGGGCCGCCTCGATGGCGGCGTTGAGCGCCAGAAGGTTGGTTTGTTCGGCAATGTCGCGAATCACCTTTAGAATCTTGCCGA
>JAUSBB010000074.1 GCA_030652245.1 Rhodocyclaceae bacterium
ACGCTGCCTTCCTGGATCAGATCGGCATGCGGCAGGCCATAGCCCAGATAACCGCGCGCCACGGCAATCACCAGTCGCAGATGGGACATGACCAGCATGCGCGCCGCCTCGCGGTCGCCCGCATCGCGCAGGCGGCAGGAGAGCAACCGCTCCTCCTCGGCCGTCAGCAATGGCACGCGATTCGCTGCCTGAATATAGGCCTCGATACTGCCGGTGGGGGAGGGGAGGGGGAAAGTGTTGAACTGGGCCAGCGTCAAAGCGTGCGTCATGTTGAAAGCCTCCTCGAAGCGAATTTTAGCACTCGGTCACTGTGAGTGCCAATAGTCTAACAAGTTCCCGACGAAATTACTAAGGTTTTGTTGATTTCCGCTCTCGCCTACAATGCGCCCACATGGAAAACCACCTCGCCACCCTGCTCCAGCGCACGCCGTTATTTGGCGATTTGCCGGCGCCAACACGCGCGCGGATCGCCGCCGCGACGCAGGAATGCCGCTACGTCCGGGGGGCCGTGGTCTTGCAAAAGGGCGCGCGCCCCACCGGTCTGCATATTGTCGTGTCGGGCAAGCTCAAGGAGTCCTGTCGCTCGCCAGACGGCGAGGAGAAGGTCGTGGAAATCCTCGGTGCCGGTCACACCTGCGGCGAGGCGGCGCTGTTTCTCGATAGTCCTTACCCGATGTGCGCCAGCGCACTGACCAACGCGCTGTTATTGCATGTCGAGAAGCGGGCCATTGAGGGGCTCATCGACGGCACCCCGAAATTTGCCGTCCGCTTGCTGCAGGCGCTGGCCGAACGACAGAACGCGATCCTGCGCGACATCGATGCCGATGCGCGCTCCAGTCCGCTGCAGCGGGTGGTCGGCTATCTGCTCGAACAATGCCGCGCGGAGGGTACTGACGCGGCGAGCATCACCCTGCCGGCGGCCAAACAGGTAATCGCCTCCCGCTTGAACATGACGCCCGAAGCCCTGTCGCGCACCTTTCGCGATCTTGCCGACGCCGGGCTGATCGAGATGAGCGGCAAACGGGTCAAGCTGCTCGATTCCGATCGGCTCGGGGAGTTCGCGCGCTTACCGTAAAACAGCAGTCTCGCCGCCGGGCCGCCCCAAGGCGAGACGGCACGCGCCGCGAGGCGCAACCCGCACCGATAGTTGATCGGAGCACCCCGTGATAAGCGAGTGCAGCGAGCCGTCAAGAACCCCCCGCGAGGGGGGGGAAGGGGGGCGGGCGCTTACCCAGTTTGCGCTGTAGTGTGCGGCGATGCATCTGCAGGGCACGGGCCGTGGCCGAGATATTCCCCTCATTTGCCTGCAATATGCGCTGAATGTGCTCCCATTCAAGTCGGCTGACCGACATGGGTTCGGCGGCGATGGCGCCTTCGATTTCCGGGGTGGCATCCTCAAGGGCGGCGAGAATGGCGTCGATCTCCACTGGTTTGGCCAGGTACTGCATTGCGCCCAGCTTGATGGCTTCGACCGCCGTGGCGATGCTGGCATAGCCGGTGAGCACGACAATGCGGCAGTCCTGCCGCGCCGCCAGCAATTCCGGGATCAGCGTCAGGCCCGAGGCGCCAGCCAGATTGAGGTCGAGCACGACCCGTTCCGGCGCCGCCTCACTGATGACCGCCCGTGCTTCCTCCAGGCTGGTGACTCCGCGGGCGGGAATGTCGCGCCGCGCGAAAGCCCGCACCAGCACACCGTTGAATATGTCATCGTCGTCGACGACCAGAATCGCTGTTCTCATGGCGAAATCTTAACAAGCGGCAACTCGATGCGGGCAATTCCGCCGCCGCCCGCGGCGCTGGAAAGAAGCAGGCTCCCGCCAAGTCGCTCGATAACGCCCTGCGTCAGCAGCAGGCCGATGCCGCTGCCGCCGCCGCCGCCAAAATTGGCCGGAAACGGTTTGCGCCCGGCCTGCTGCAGCACCTCGGGCGAAAATCCCGGGCCCAGATCGCGAACCTCGATCCACAGCGTCGTTGTGTCCCAGCGGACGCCAAGCACGATCTCGTCCGCTGCGCCGCTGGTGGCATTGACGGAATTGTTGAGCAGGTTGATTACGCCCTGTTCCAGCGACGGATCGGCGATGATTTCCGGTGCCGGTGGTTGCCCCGAAATTTCAATCCTGCTCGTGCAATGCTTCAATTGCTGGCGCCAGCGCAAATGTAGAGCGGCGATCCAGACATCGACGGCAACCGCCGCGGCTTTTTCAAGCCGCCGCACACCGGCGCGCTCGGTCAGTCCGGTCAGGATGGTCTTGCAGGCGGCAATCTGGTTACGCAGAATATCGAAATCCGCGCGCGTGGCTTCGCTCAGGGTTGTGTCGCGTTCCAGCTCGCCGGCAATCACGGCCATGGTTGCCAGCGGTGTTCCCAGCTCGTGGGCGGCGCCCGCTGCCAAAGTGCCCAGCGCGACGAGATGTTCGTCACGCAATGCGCGCTCGCGTGCGGCCGCAAGCGCGGCGTCGCGTTCACGGATGGTTGCCATCATGCGCAGGATGAACCAGGCAATCAGCGCCGCCGAGACCACAAAGGTCAGCCACATGCCGGAGAGGTGCAATTGCGCGGCGCGGCCGGGGCTCTCGATAGGTAGCGGCACGAAAGCCACCATCAGCGCCGAATAGATGGAAATGGCCAGTCCGGTAACGGCGACAACATAGGCGCGCGGCAGGGTCAGTGCCGCAAAGGCGACGGACGGGAGCAGCAGCGAAATCAATGGATTGGTGGCGCCGCCGGTAAAAAACATCAAAGCAGCGAGGGTCGCGAGATCGATGCAGATCTGGCGGAACAGTTCGGCGGCGCTGGCCGCCTGGCTGGTGCGGTGGCGCAGCCAGGCAAAGCCGTTGAACAGGGCCGCGACGGCAACAATGGCAAGCAAGGGCAGCGCCGTCAGCGGTATGGCAAGCAGGGCCGGGGCCGACAGGATGATGACCGCCGCAACGATCAGGACGTACCAGCGTGCGGCAATCAGACGACGCAGACTGGCCAGAGTCTGGGCGCCGTCCCCACTCCGGTTCAGGTTCGATGTCACGGGAGGATTATCCTGAAAAACAGGGGCCGCGGCGATTAGAACTTGCCGTCGTCGAGTCGTGTCGGCAAGTCGCGCGTGACCTGATCAAAGCCGAGAATTTTGTAGCCCTTGTGTTCCTTGAGAAACTCCTCGGCGTCGGTGCGGGTGGCCAGCGGTATCAATTCATGGCCCATCGGCCCGAGGACGTCCGAGCCGATCACGTAAAACGCCTTTCGCGCATCGATCTTCTGGAGGTTGTAATAATCGGTGACGGCGATCGACAGGATGTCCTCACGGCGGTGCGCCGGCGCATATTTGGGCAAGTCGAACAGATACTTGAACAGGTCCTTGGCACCATCGAAGTGGTGCGCGTGGCCATTCCGATAGAGCACCGTCGCCACCCAATTCGGGTATTTCGACACCAGCATGCCGCAGACGGGGCAGAGATCTCGCAGCCCCGGTTTGGGTACAACAACGGCCTGGGCGGAGGCCAGCCCCACCCAGGCGGCGAGCGTGAGCGCGAAGAAAAAACGCGCGCCACGCAGCATCGTGGCCAGCATCAGTGTTTGTGCTCGACCGGCTTGCCCGGTTGCTCCATCATCCGCTTGCGTCGCTCGGCGCGATTCTTGCGGATCATGCTGACGTCCTGCGACATGTCGGTATAGGCGGCCAGCAGCGCCTGGTCGAAATTGGCCAGCTCACCGCCGTTGACCAGCCGGGACGCCGTGGCTGCTTCGGCAGTGCCATAGGCGACCTTGCTGCGCTTGGTCATTACGCCCTTGATCGACGAGCCGACGAGGAAGCTTGCCTTGTCTACATCGACCAGCGGTTTCACCTCGGCGGGCGAAGCATTGTCGCCGACCCAGATTGCCTTTGGCTCCCGGTCGATATTCAGCGAGAGGCTGATGGCGGCGCAGTGGATCGAGCAGGTGCCGTCGGCGAGGTCGTCGGCGTACTGGATCAGCATGCGCGAATGGTGGTACTGCTTGCGGTCCATGCCGCAGTAGGGGCACTTGGCATATTTCGCGATGTCGTTCTCATGCGCCCGCGGATCCGGTCCCTGCTTGGGGAGGAACTGAATCGGCGTGCCGTCGCCCGGACATTGCGCAGCATGGGCCGGGGAGGCGCTGACAACAAGGCCGGCACCGGCAAGCAGGGATAATTTCAGTGCTTCACGACGATTCATGACCATCTCCTTAGAGGATTGAAAATCAACGGCTGATATTAGGCGCGGAGAAACGGCATGGCGCTGCGGCATAACGTCGCACCCGCCTGTGCGGTTATTGGCTGTGGTTGCTTGGAGATAGTCGGCGCTGGCAGGACGGCGCGCCCCGCGGCGGGCATGAACTGCCCAGCATAAGGTGCGGCGCCAGCAAATTCCGCCGCCACCTTGACGCACATCAACCGGCATGGCATTCGGTGACCGACCGCGACATCATGCCGCGCGACAGATCGTCACACGCGGCGTTTCGCCGCATCCTCCATTGTTTATATCGCCTTAGTATCAGCAGGGTCTTGCCCGGCGCGCCGCGCACTTTTTTCCGGCACAGGGCATTCGGCAACTCATTGGAGAGTTTTTCATGTCTTTCGGTAATCGCAAATTCTTTCGCCTGTGGCCCGCCGCGGCATTACTGACATTTCCGGGCAGCATGGCCTTCGGTCAGGAGGTGCAGTTACCGGAGATGACCATTTCCTCGGGTGCGGACAAACCCGTTCAGCAGCGCACCGAACTCGGCAAGCTGACGGAATACACGCCGATTTCCGGGGCCGTGGTGAACCAGCAGGAACTCGAACACTTGCAGCTTGGCAACAATCTGCTCGAGCTCGGCAAGCGCGTTCCCGGAATTTCGCTGATCCGCAACATGCGGATTCCCGACGGCGGCAAGCTCTACACGGAGAACCGCATCGACGGCATGCGCGGCTCGACGACCAACACGTCGATCCTCGACGAGGTCGACCCGGCCGACATCGAACGCATCGAGGTCATCACCGGGCCGGCGTCAGCGCTCTACGGTAGCGGGGCCTTCGGCGGCACCATCAGCGTATTCACTCGCCAGCCGCCGCGGGATTTGCAGGCCAACCTGTCGCAGGAACTCGGTAGTTGGGGCTTCGAGCGCACCAAGGGTTATGCCGGCGGCTCCTTCGCCGACGGCCGGGTCGGCTTCATCGTCACCGGCAGCACAATGGACAACGACGGTTGGCGCAAGAATACCGCGCCCGGCGCCAGCGACGCCGCCGCCGAGCATAAGGACGGACTGACGCTGCGCACCCTCGTGCGCCCCACCGACTCGACGAAGCTGACGCTGGGCTATAGCGAGCTGAAATACGATTTCCGCTGGGCCGGCCCGATCCCGCTGAACGCGGCCGAAGCCGCCAAGCTGCGGAATGCCACACTCAACGGCACCAACCTGCGCAGCGTCTATCACGAGAACGACTGGCGGCAGGTTGTCCCCGGCGCCTACGGCCAATACATCGACGAATACGCGACGACCTCCCTGCGTCTGCAGCAACTGGTCGGCGAACGCGGCGAATTCACCCTGGCGCGCATGCGCATCAGCAACGACGGCATCAACAACGGCAACGGCGGTTCCGGCGGTGCGAACCATGTGATCTGCGATAACGTCACGGTCAACTGTGTCGCCACCAACGTCAGCGGAACGGTGACGAACACCATCAAACTGTCCGCTGTGGTCACCGAGACCACGCTGGCCATGTATCGCCAGGAATTCGATCTGGCCAAGGCCACGGCCTACGTGGGGGCCGAGGCGGTCGACGTCGTTTCCGACGCGACGACCTGGAACAACGTCAATACCGCTTTGCAGGCCCAGTCCGGCATGTGGACGCGGGGTGCCATGACCGCCACCGGCCAGGGCTCGCTGACCGGCACCCGGGAAACCACGCCCTTCGTGCATTTCGAGTTCTCGCCGCTCGACAAGCTGCGCCTCCATCTCGGCGAGCGCTTCGGCAAGATCGACTACAACGTGGACGACCGGACGGCCGGCAACAAGGATGTGACGATGACGCGCAAGGGCAATGTGCTGCGCCTGGGCGCCACCTACGAGTTGAACAAAAGCCATCTGGTCTGGAGCAACTGGGGGGAGACCTTCAACCCGCAATCCACCAGCAGCCTGATCGATTCGTCCCCGGTGCCAGTGGTCAACAATGTCATCGGGCAAGTGCTGGCCCCGGAACGCGGCGTCACCAAGGAAATCGGCGTCCGCGGGCGCTTCGCCAACCGCGGCCTGCACTACGACCTGACTTACTTCGACGCCCTGAGCGACGGCTTCCTCATCACCCGCACCTGTTCGGCCGCCGAACAGACAACTTACAACGGTGGCCTGGCCTGCACCATCAACGACGCGGCAGGCAAGGCCGCCGCCCGGGGGCTGGAGTCGATGCTGTCCTGGGATGTCAATGCCTGGCTCAATCTCGGCGCCACCTATACCAATCAGCGCACCTGGTTCCCCGAATACACAACGCCCACCTACGACTACAGCGGCAAGACCTATCAGGCGGCACCGCGCCACAAACTGAATCTGCGCGTGGGCGTGAAGCCGGCACCGGGCTGGTTGGTGGAACTGGAGGCCGATCACATCTCTGCGTATTTCGTGGATAACACCAACGACAGCGGCACCTATCAGCGCCCCGACCTTTTCAACCTGCGCGCCAGTTATCGGAACAAGGACTGGTCGTTCTGGCTGCACGCCATCAACCTGACCGACCAAAAGTACGCCACGCGGGTGCAGCTGAGCACGATCGGCGGGGTGCGTAACGTGCTGGCTGCCCAGGCCGGCCAGGGCAATTCCGGCAGCTACACGCCCCTGACCTTGCGCGCCGGCGTGTCCTACCGGTTCTGACATTTCATGCGGACCAAGCTATCAAGGCTGGTGCCGGCCATGTGCTGGGGGCTGCTTGCCGCAGCCTCGGCCGGAGCCGCCGCTGAAACAACGCTCGGCACGATTACCGTCACGGCTACGCTGGACGATGTCGCCGAGCGCCGCGAGTCCACCGCCCAGAAGGTGATCGTCAGCCGCCAGGACATCGAGGCGATGGGCGCGCTCACCATCGGCGACGTGATGGGCAAGCTGCCCGGCGTCGATGCGGGCGCGCAAGGCGCCGACGGCTCGATGGCACTGCGTTCGCGCGGCATGGTGCGCGATTCTGTGCAGATCATGGTGGATGGCGAGCGCGTGCACCACAATGCGCGCGTCGCCCAGGGCATCGTCGGGCGCCTGCCCGCGACGGAATTGCTGCGGGTCGAAATTACTCGCGGCTCGTCGGCGGAAGTCGGCGGTAGCGCACCGCTCACGGTGAACCTGGTGCTTGCCAAGCCGCTTTCCCGCGAATCCACCGCCTTCAAGGCAGCCGTCGGCTATCGCGAAGGGCGGGCTATCGCGCAGACCAATATCACCAAGGGCGGGGGCGACAAGAACTTCTCATGGCTGTTGCCGGTGACGCTGAATCATCACGAAATGCCTTCCGCGCGCCAGGCGAGTCGCCGCGACAGCACTGGGCTCTGGCAAGAGGACAGCGAACAGGGCCAGCGCCGCACCGAGGAATTCGTGGTATCGCCGCGCCTGACCTGGAAATCGGGACGCGACAGCTTGTCCCTCAATCCGGTGTTCTTCCGTTCGTCCGGCCCCGGCGACAGCGACTTCGCGCGTATCGACCTGAACATCCCGGCAAACAGTGCGACGCGCCACGACCAGACGCGCAGCCGCAACGCCTTCAACCGGCTGCGTGCCGATGGCGAGATGTTTCGCCCGGGCGTCAAGTACTCCGGACGGCTGAATTTCTCGGACGGGGAGCGCCGGACCGACACGCTACGCAGCGGTCTCACCGGCGGCGGCAGCGCCACGCTTACCGAAGAAGAAACCCGCCGCAAGGAGCGGGACCTCGGTGGCGCCTTCCGCACCGACTGGAGCAGCGGTGCGCATGTGCTGGCGGCGGCTGTCGAATACACCGGCCACCGGCGCGATGAATACCAGTCGAACAGCAGCCTGGGGAGCAGCGAGACGCATGATGGCTGGGATCGGCAATGGAGCGTCTGGCTGCAGGACGAGTGGAGCCTCGCCGCTGCCACGACGGTCACACTGGGCCTGCGCGGCGAATCCCTCCGTTACGCCATTGATGGCGTCGGCCAGCGCCATCAAGAATTTCTGCCATCGGTCGCAATCAAGTGGCAGCCAGTCGAACAGTGGGTCTTCCGCTCTTCGCTGGGCGCCGGCATCAAGCCGCCGCGACTGGACGAGCTCACCAATCAGCCGATCTTCAGCGTCAACGCCAACACGCCGCTGGAACCCGACCGGCGCGGCAATCCGAACCTGCGCCCGGAGCGCAGCCTCAATTTCGAAGCCGTGCTCGAACGCTATCTGCCAGGCGAGGCGGGTGTGCTCGGCGCCAATCTCTATCTGCGGCATACGCAGGACTTCATCGAGCGGCGCGTGCAACTGGAAGGTGCGCGTTGGGTGGATCGTCCCGACAACGAAGGCGCGGCGCGTCACTGGGGCATGGAGCTGGATGCCAAGCTGCGCACCGACAGCCTTGGCTGGCGCGGCGCCACCTTCCGCACGCATCTCACCGTGCCGCGCAGCCGGGTTGACGACGCACGCCTCGGCATGCGCCGCGACGCGCGCGAACAGCCCCGCTACATCCTGAGCGGCGGCTATGACCAGACCCTTGGCGCGCGGAGCTTCGGCCTGTCGTTCCAGCACAGCGGTCGCGTTCGGACCGCGGTGCCCGGCGAGCAGGCTTATGAAACGCGGCAACGCACGGTCGTCGACGCCTACGCCCTGCAGAAGCTGAACCGGGAACTGAATCTGCGCCTGTCGCTGCAAAACCTGCTCCGCGCCGATACCCGCCGGCAGATGGAAGCCTTCGCGCCAGGAAGTTCCTGGTACCTGCGCACCGAGGAGCGCAGCGCACGTACCGTGCTGCTGTCGCTGGAGGGTAAGTGGTGATGTATTTCGATGGAGGAAAGATGAAGACCTTGATTTTGGCACTCGCGCTGGCGACGAGCGGTCTTGCCGCGCCGGTGTTTGCCCAGCACGACCACGGCGCGGCATCCGTGACCGGAGCCGCTTCCGCACCGCTGGGCCGACCGGCCGGCCGACCCCCCGCCCGCGACTGGACGAAGCTGCCGTTGCTGCTCGGCAAGGGCGAGCGCGGTGAGCGGGCGCGCGCCACGATCGCGGTGCGCGGACTGACTGCGGCGAGCGTTACCGTGCATGCCGCCGACGGCCCCGCCGAACGCCGCAAGGTGGACTACCCGGTCGGCGCGGCAGGCGCAAGCATCGAATCGGTCGCGCCGCAAGTCGGCAATTACCATTGGATCGTCGCGCGCGAGGAAAGCGCCGATACGGTGCGCGTCGCCTCGACGGCCTGGTATTTCGGCAATCCCGGCGATTCGCCGAAAGACCTGCTCGCGGTGCCGAAACACGAACTTGAGATCGTGCCGGCTCCGCTCCCCCGCGAACACCGCAGCTACCGCGAAGCGGAGAAATGGCGCTTCCTGGTGCGGCTCGACGGGAAACCGCTGGCCGGTCAGCAGGTCGTCATGGAAACGGAATTCGGCAGCCGCTCCACGGCCGTGACCGACGCCGCCGGCCATGCGACGCTCGTCTTCCCGCGCGACTTCAAACCGGTGGCGCAGGAGGGTGACGAGGGGAGCGAGGCGCGCCGGCGCGCACGCTTTGTGCTGTCCACCGAAAAGGAGGCGGGCGGCAAACACTATCTGACCGCCTTCAACCATGCCTATTCTCAAGATCCCGAGCGCAACCGCAGCCTCGGCTGGGGCGCCGCCTTCGGCATCCTCGGCATGGTGGCGGCCACGCCGCTCCTGCGGCGGCGGCAACCGAACGAAGGAGCCAGCGGCCATGCTTAAGACCCTCTTCCCCACCCTCTCCCGCTTCCGTTTCGCGGTGCAGGTGCTCATGCTGTTCGTCACCGTCTATGGCAGCATCGTCGTCGGGCATTACGCCGCCGACAAGATCACCGGCGCCCTGCCGGCATTGTCCTGCGCCTATGATCAGATGAATGGCGGCTACTGCGTGCTGGTACCCACGCAACACCAGGTCCATCACCGCATCGGTCAGGCCATGGTTCAGGCACAGCAAGTGACCTTCCAGATGGTGTTGCCGCTGCTGCTGACCTTCCTGACCTTCTTCGCTTTCTTCTTCGTCATCGGCAAAGCCTTCTGCGGCTGGGTCTGCCCGCTCGGCACGCTCCAGGAGTGGATCGGCAAGATCGGACGGCGCTTCGGCATCGGCCTGCGTCGCTTCGAGAAAGGCGACCTGGGAGAAGTAAAGCGTGTGCGGCCGGTCAAGTGGCTGCTACTGCTCGGCCTGGTGTTCCTGCTGCCGCTCTTGACGGGGCTCGGCGTGACGCCCCACGCCCTGGGCAATCCCTTCTGCGACATCTGCCCTTCCCGTGTCGCCACCACCCTGCTCACGGGCAATACCGAAGAATTGGCCCTGCGCATTGGCGACGACTGGAAATTCGGGCTCGGCGCCGTCGCCAATACCCTCATCGGCTTCATGCTGGTCGGTGGATTGGCTCTGCGCCTGCCGTTCTGCCGTATCTGTCCATTGCTGGCATTCAATTCGGTATTTCAGCGCCTCTCGCCGCTGCGGCTGGCCAAGCCCACGCGTGACAACTGCGGCTCCTGCCGCATCTGTACCGAAGCCTGTCCGATGGACATTCCGGAAATCTCCACGCACAGCGGGCGCAAGGCTTACAACGAGGATTGCACGCTGTGCGGCCGCTGCGCCGAGTACTGTCCTCAGGACGGCGTGATCAAGCTCAAGTGGGGCCCCTTCGCGTTGTTCTCCTCCAGCCGCGAGTATTACAAGGCGAAGGTAAAAGGCGAGCTGCCTGACGGCACGGTCAAGCCGCTGAAATTCGTGAAGAACGCCGCCAAGCCAGCGGCAGGCGCAGCCGATGCTTGAGGAACTCGCTGCCGGCCAGGTGACGCTGGCGACCGTCTGGTTGCTCGGCGTATCGATGGGGCTGACCGCCTGCACCGTCACCTGCCTGCCGTTCATGGGCACCTGGGCGCTCGGGCGCGCCAGCGGGCAGCGCGAGGCTTTCCTGCATACCGGCGTGTTCCTCGCCGGCCGCGTGACCACCTACACCGTCCTCGCCGCGCTGGCCGGCGCGGTTGGCCTCGGGCTGGCGCAGGCGCTGGGCGGAACCTGGGGCAACGCGGTAATCGGCGGCGCCAGCATCCTCGCCGGCCTCTGGCTGCTGGCCAAACCGGCCGGCAAGGCCTGCGGCGCCGTCCTGCCAGCGCCGACTTTTCAGACTGTACGATTCCAGCGCAAGGCCGACACGTTGCCGCCGCTGTTTCTGGGCGCGGCGCTGTCGCTCACGCCCTGCACGCCGCTGGCCTCCCTGTTGGCGCTGGCTGCCAATGCGGGCAGCGCCATCGAAGGTGCCTCATTCGGCCTGGCCTTCGGGGTCGGCG
>JAUSBB010000079.1 GCA_030652245.1 Rhodocyclaceae bacterium
CCCGGCAGTCAAGGAACGACTGAAATGTGAAGTTGATGCCGCCATCGAACGCGGCATTTTCGGCTCCCCGTACATCATTGTCGATGGCGAACCGTTCTGGGGCGCCGACCGGCTGCCGCAGCTCGAACGCTGGCTGGAAAAAGGAGGATTTTGAGTGAGCGCCATCAAGTCGCAACTGAATGTCCGCAACGAGGAATTCAAGTCCAACGCTGCCGCCATGCAGACGCTGGTCGCCGACCTGCGCGAAAAGTCGGCGCAGATCGCGCTCGGGGGCAGCGAGGACGCGCGCCAGAAACATCTGGGCCGCGGCAAGCTGCTGGTGCGCGACCGCATCGACGGCCTGCTCGATCCCGGCGCTTCGTTCCTTGAGCTATCGCAACTCGCCGCCTTTGGCATGTACGAAAACAGCGTGCCGGCGGCCGGCGTGGTGGCCGGCATCGGCCGCGTCTCCGGCGTCGAGTGCATGATCGTCGCCAACGACGCGACGGTGAAGGGTGGCACCTACTATCCGCTGACGGTGAAGAAACACCTGCGCGCGCAGGAGATCGCCCGCGAAAACCGCCTGCCCTGCATTTATCTCGTCGATAGCGGCGGCGCTTTCCTGCCGCTGCAGGACGAAGTCTTTCCCGACCGCGACCACTTCGGCCGCATCTTCTTCAATCAGGCCAACCTGTCCGCGCGCGACATTCCGCAGATCGCCGTGGTGATGGGTTCCTGCACGGCGGGTGGCGCCTATGTGCCGGCGATGTCGGACGAATCGATCATCGTCAGGAACCAGGGCACCATCTTTCTCGGCGGCCCGCCGCTGGTGAAGGCCGCCACCGGCGAGGTGGTGAGCGCCGAAGACCTCGGCGGCGGCGATGTCCATACGCGCATCTCGGGCGTTTGCGATCATCTGGCGGAAAGCGACCACCATGCGCTGTCCATCGCGCGCCGCATCGTCGCCAACCTCAACTGGAAGAAGACCATCGGCCTCGAACTCGCCGCGCCCGAGGAGCCGCTCTACGCGCCCGAGGAACTCTATGGCGTGATCCCCACCGACACAAAGAAGCCCTATGACGTGCGCGAGGTGATCGCGCGGCTCGTCGACGGCTCGCGCTTCGACGAGTTCAAGGCGCGCTACGGAACGACGCTGGTCACCGGCTTCGCCCACCTGCACGGCTATCCCATCGGCATTGTCGCCAACAACGGCATCCTGTTTTCGGAATCGGCGCAAAAGGGCGCGCACTTCATCGAACTGTGCGCGCAGCGCGGCATTCCGCTGGTGTTCCTGCAGAACATCACCGGCTTCATGGTCGGCCGCAAATACGAAAACGGCGGCATCGCCAAGGACGGCGCCAAGATGGTGACGGCGGTCTCCACCGCCGCCGTGCCGAAATTCACCGTCATCATCGGCGGCAGTTTCGGCGCCGGCAACTACGGCATGTGCGGCCGCGCCTACTCGCCGCGTTTCCTCTGGACCTGGCCAAATTCGCGCATCTCGGTGATGGGCGGCGAGCAGGCGGCGAGCGTGCTCGCCACCGTCAAGCGCGATGGCCTCGAAGCGGCCGGCAAGACCTGGAGCGCGGCAGAAGAGGAAGCCTTCAAGGCGCCGCTGCGCGCCCAGTACGAAACCCAGGGCCATCCGTATTACGCCACCGCCCGGCTGTGGGACGACGGCGTGCTCGACCCCGCCCAGACCCGCCGCGCGCTGGGACTGGGCATCTCGGCCGCCTTGAATGCACCCATCGAGCCGACGAAATTCGGCGTGTTTCGTATGTAAATGAGGCATGTAGTGGGGAAAATCATGTACCAGACCATCCTGACCGAAATCGACGCCGGCGTCGGCATCGTCACCCTCAACCGGCCCGAGCGCCACAACGCCTTCGACGACACGATGATCGCCGAACTGTCAGACGCCATGGAGGACATGGCCGCTGCGCCGGCGGTGCGGGTGGTGGTGATTGGAAGTCTGGGCAAGAGTTTCTGCGCCGGCGCCGATCTGAACTGGATGCAGCGCGCGGCAAGCTACGGCTTCGACGATAACCGGCGAGATGCCGGCGAACTCGCAGAAATGCTGCGGCGCATCGCCGACTGCCCGAAGCCGGTGATCGCCCGCGTGCAGGGCCCCGCCTACGGCGGCGGCGTCGGCGTCATCGCCGCCTGCGACATGGCGGTGGCCACCTTCGAGTCGCGCTTCGCGCTCACCGAGGTCAAGCTCGGCCTGATCCCCGCGGTCATCAGCCCGCATGTGCTGGCCGCCATCGGCGAGCGCTACGCGCGCCGCTACATGCTGACCGCCGAAGTCTTCTCCGCCGCCGAAGCCTATCGCGTCGGCCTGCTCCACGAAATGGTCGCCGACGAAGCCGCGCTCGATGATGCCGTCGGTGAGTGGGTCGAGCTGCTGCTGAAAAACGGCCCGCAGGCGCTCGCCGAATGCAAGGCGCTGATTCGCGCCGTCGCCGGCCGTCCCTTCGGGCCGAAGGCGATCGACTACACGGTGGAAAGCATAGCCCGCGTGCGCGTTTCGCCCGAAGGACAAGAAGGGCTGGGCGCGTTTCTTGAGAAGCGCAAACCGAACTGGATTGCCTGAGTTCCGGACCGCGGCCATGACACGCGCACAACCAGCGGGTAATTGCGAGGATAATGCCTCCAAGGAGCAAAGCCGTGACTCAGCAACAACGCCAACAACTGGAGCAGCGCCTGAAAAACTGGCGCGAGAAACATCCGGACGCAGCGAGCCTGCGGGCTGCGTATCGCCTGCAGATTCTCGACCTGACGCTCAACTCGATGGCGCTGGAGCGGGAACCGGTCGACGCAACCCGGCTGAAGCAGCTTCTGACTCAACCCGCCCGTTAGACGCCACGCGCGAGCTGAACACCGCGCAAGGCGTCCTGACCTATTCCGCGCTGGCGGAGCGGTTGGCGGTCAATATCGCGCACTGCCTGGAAAGGCTGCTGGACGTCAATCCGGCCGATATCGATATCACCAGTGATTGGATTCGCGGCATACACCAGCAGCTTGCCAGCGAACTCTTTCCCGCTTGGGCCGGCCGCTTTCGAACCACCGAAGTTCAGGTCGGCACTCATCTCCCACCTGCGCCGCGCCGTCCCACCAGCGCCGACTTTTCGGGGATAACACATGTTCAATAAAATCCTGATCGCCAATCGCGGAGAAATCGCCTGCCGCGTCATCAAGACTGCGCGGCGGATGGGCATCCGCACGGTCGCCGTGTATTCCGAGGCCGACGCCGGCGCGCGCCATGTGCGACTGGCGGACGAGGCGGTGTGCATCGGCCCGGCTGCGGCGCGCGAGTCCTACCTTGTTGCTGGGCGGATCATCGCGGCGGCACAGGCGACCGGTGCGCAGGCGATCCATCCGGGTTATGGCTTCCTTTCCGAGAACGTGGAATTCGCCGAGGCCTGTGCGGCCAACGGCATCGTCTTCATCGGCCCGCCGGTTAACGCCATCCGGGCGATGGGGCTGAAGTCGGAGAGCAAGAAGCTCATGGAGCAGGCCGGCGTGCCGCTGACGCCCGGCTATCACGGCGACGCGCAGGCGCCGGATTTCCTCAGGCAGCAGGCCGACCGGATCGGTTATCCGGTGCTGATCAAGGCAAGTGCGGGCGGCGGTGGCAAGGGCATGCGCGTCGTTGGCAGTAGCGCGGATTTCGCCGAGGCATTGCTCTCGTGCCAGCGCGAGGCGACGGCCTCTTTCGGCAACGACCATGTGCTGATCGAGAAATACCTGCAGCGGCCGCGCCATATCGAGATCCAGGTGTTCGGCGACACGCACGGCAATTGCGTCTATCTGTTCGAGCGCGACTGCTCGGTGCAGCGTCGCCACCAGAAAGTGCTGGAGGAAGCCCCCGCGCCGGGCATGTCGCCGGAACGACGGACATTGATGGGAAACGCGGCGGTTTCAGCGGCCCGCGCAGTCGGCTATGTCGGCGCCGGCACGGTCGAGTTCATCGTTCCAGGATTAAATGAGCAGGACGGCAGCTTCTATTTCATGGAAATGAACACGCGCCTGCAGGTCGAGCATCCGGTCACCGAGATGATCACCGGCCTCGATCTCGTCGAATGGCAGTTGAAGGTGGCCGCCGGCGAACCCCTGCCGCTCGCGCAGGATCAACTGACGATCAAGGGCCATGCGCTGGAGGCGCGCATCTACGCCGAAGACCCGACACGCGGGTTCCTGCCGGCCACCGGCCGCCTGACCCACCTCGTCCCGCCGGTCGAGTCGCTGCATGTGCGCGTGGATACCGGCGTCGAGCAGGACGACGAAATCACCCCGCACTACGATCCGATGATCGCCAAGCTGATTGTCTGGGATGACAGCCGGGAGCGGGCCCTGGCGCGCATGCTGCAGGCCCTGGCCGATTACCGCATCGTCGGCGTCACCAGCAATGTCGGCTTTCTGGCACGGCTGGTGGCCTGCCCCTCGTTTGCCCGCGCCGACCTCGACACCGGCCTGATCGAGCGCGAACGCGCCTTCCTTTTCCCCGACGACGCCGCCGCCGCTCCGCCACGCGAGGCCTGGCTGCTCGCCGCGCTGGCCGAACTGTTGCGCGACCAGAACTATGGCGCGGCCAAGGCTGCCGCAAGCGGCGATGCGCATTCGCCCTGGCACATGCGCGACGGCTGGCGCGCCAACGGCGCGGCGCGGCGCGAGATTCGCCTGCGCGCCGGCAGCAGCGAAAAGGTGGTGACGGCGGCCTATCAGGGCAGCGGCTTTTTGCTCGAATGCGAAGGTCGCAGTACGCCCGCCACGGGCTGGCTGCAGGATGATGGCGAGTTGCGTGCCGACCTCGACGGCCGTCGCCTCGGCGTCACCGTCGTCGCCGCCGGCGAGAAGCGCCATGTCTTCTTCGATGGCCTGAGCTTCATTTTCGCCGCCATCGACCCGCTCTACCATGCCGGCGCGGGTGGCGGCACCGAAGGCAGCCTCACCGCGCCCATGCCGGGCAAGGTCATCGCAATACTGGCTGAATGTGGCACGGGCGTTGAGAAAGGTGCGCCGCTCATCGTGCTGGAGGCGATGAAGATGGAACACACGCTGGTGGCGCCGGCCGCCGGCACGGTGAAGGCGTTCTGTTACGCCGTTGGCGAACAGGTGACGGATGGGGCAGAATTGCTGGAGTTCGAACCGTCGAAACCAGCCTGAAACAATAGAGATCGCTTTATGCCCCTGCCCAAGAAAGCCCGCATCGTCGAGGTCGGTCCGCGCGACGGCCTGCAAAACGAGAAGCAGCCGGTGTCCACCGCGACCAAGATCGAGCTTATCGGCCGCCTCGCCGACTGCGGCCTGACCTCCATCGAGGCCACCGCTTTCGTTTCGCCGCAGTGGGTGCCGCAGATGGCCGATGCCGCCGCGGTGATGGCGGGGATCGAGCGGCGCAGCGGGGTTGTCTATCCGGTGCTGGCGCCCAACCAGAAAGGGCTGGAAGCCGCCCTGGCAGCCGGAGCCAGCGAAGTGGCGGTCTTTGCCGCCGCCACCGAGGCCTTCTCGCAGAAGAACATCAATTGCACGATCAAGGAATCGCTCGAGCGTTACCGGCCTGTTCTTGCCACGGCGAAAGAGGCCGGCGTCAAGGTGCGCGGCTATGTCTCCTGCGTGCTCGGCTGCCCCTATCAGGGCGAGGTGCCGCCCGCCGCCGTGGCCGATGTCGCCTGGGCGCTGTTCGAAATGGGCTGCTACGAGATTTCGCTCGGCGACACCATCGGCATGGGGACGCCCGAAAAGGCCCGGGCGATGATCGAACAGACGGCGCGGCGCGTGCCGCTCAAGAAGCTCGCCGGCCACTATCACGATACCTTCGGCATGGCGATTGCCAACATCTATGCCTCGCTGCAGATGGGCGTCAGCGTCTTCGATGCCTCGATCGGCGGACTGGGCGGCTGCCCTTACGCCAAGGGCGCTTCCGGAAATGTCGCCACCGAAGACGTGGTCTGGCTGCTGCAGGGCCTGGGCATTGACTGTGGTGTCGATCTCGACCGGCTGGTCGATACGGCGGCGTGGATTTCCGGCCAGCTCGGCCGCCCGCCGGGGTCGAAAGTGGCGCAGGCCGTGCTCGCCCGGCGATGAAACTGCCGCCGGCGGTGCGCGTCATTGAACGCGGCTGGCTGTCATCCAACAACATCCTGCTGTTCGACGGCGCCGCCGCCACGCTGATCGACAGCGGCTATGTCGGCCACGCCGACCAGACAGTCGCACTCGTAAAGTCGGCGCTGGCGGGACGGCGCGAAAACGCCCACTTGGCGCGGCTCATCAACACCCACTCCCATTCCGACCATATCGGCGGCAATGCCGCGCTGCAGCGCGCCTTTGGCTGCAAGATCTTCATTCCCGCCGGCATCGAGGCGCATATCCGCGACTGGGACGAAACCGCCCTGCTGCTCGCGCCCGCCGCCCAGCGCGGCGACCGCTTTCTGCATGACGGTGTGGTGCACGCCGGCGACACGCTGACCATGGGGGGCAGCGACTGGCAGGCGCATGCCGCCCCCGGCCACGACATGGATGCGCTGGTGTTTCACTGCCCGGAATCGCGCCTGCTGATTTCGGGCGACGCGCTCTGGGAGAATGGCTTTGGCATCATCTTCGGCGAACTGCTGGGGCAACCCGGCGCGCTGACCGCCACGCGCAATACGCTCGAAATGCTCGGCCGCCTGCCCATCGACACCGTCATCCCCGGTCATGGCCGGCCATTCGGGACGGTCGAGGCAGCGCTCGACCGCGCCTTCAAACGTCTGGCGGCCTTCGAAGCCGACCCGTCGCGCATGGCCAAAAATGCCCTCAAGGCCTGCTTCATCTTCAACCTGCTCGACCGGCAAGGTCTGCCGCGCGTCGAACTCGAAAGCTATCTCGAACAGGTGCCCCTCTTCCGCGATGTCGGCCAGCGCCTGCTCCACATGGACACCCCGGCGCTCGCCGCCTGGCTGCTATCCGAGCTGCAGCGAGGCTGCGCGCTGGAGGAGCGCGACGGGATATTGCTGCCGACGATGGCGGCCTGAGTAAGCGCCGTCTCGCCAGCGCCGACTTTATAGCCGGGCGATTCCCGGCAAAAATACCTCGGTCACCAACAGCGGTCTGTCTTGCCGGCAAAAGCGCGAGCGGCGTCCCCACAACGTGGGCAGTGTCGCAGCCACGGCGGCGGCGGCGTGGCGGTGCAGCGGATGGGCGGCGGTCAGGCGGGCGGCGCTGAGCGGGCCGCGCAGGATGCCCGGATCGGCGAACAGGGCGGCGCCGAGGGGCCGGCTGCCGATGGCCCGCGCCATGTGCCAAGCGCCCCGGAGATCACGCGGCGCCAGGATGCTGTGGGCAAAGACGACCGGGATGCCGTCGGCGACCAGCAACACTTCGCGCACCCAGGCGTGACGCCCCGCCGGCAGGCCGATCAGTGGGCGTTCGTCGCTGAACGGCCGGGCGCGCTTCTCGCACAACACCTGCACTTGAAACCTGTTGCAGCGGGCGACGATGCGCGCGGTGAGCGAGCCGGGGTCGATCAGCCAAGGATGGAGATAAAGAGGCGCGCCGGCCAGGGCGGGGCGGGGTTTCCAGCGGAAATCCTGGCGTGACATCGTCTGCTGCGGTCTTGTGGGAATGGCCGGCGATGCTACCATAGCGCGCGTTATCACCGCCCTCATCACAGCCCCTCATCACAGCTCATTCCAGCCATGCAGCTTGTGCTCATCAGCGGTCTCTCCGGTTCCGGAAAATCCATCGCGTTGAACGTGCTGGAGGATGCCGGCTACTTCTGCGTCGACAACCTGCCGGCGGCGCTGCTCTCCGGGCTGGCGGGCCACCTGCTGCGCGAGGAGCACGCACGTGTCGCCGTGGCGATCGACATGCGCGGCGGCCGGGGGATTGCCGTGCTGCCGCCGCAATTGAAGCAGCTCGCGGCGAACCAGATTGACGTGCGCATCATTTTTCTCGATGCGCGCGACGAGGTGCTGATCCAGCGGTTTTCCGAGACGCGGCGCCGCCATCCGATGGCCGACGGCGCAATCACGCTGGCCGAGGCGATTCGCCGCGAGCGCGAGGCGCTCGAAACGCTGCGCGGACTCGGACACTGCATCGACACGAGCAACCTGCGGCCGAATGCGTTGCGCGCAATGGTCAAGGAGTTCATCGCCGTGGAGATGGACGGGGGGGACGGGGGGGGCGGATGGGGCCTGACGCTGTTGTTCCAGTCCTTCGGCTTCAAGCATGGCCTGCCGCTCGACGCCGATCTGGTTTTCGACGTACGCTGCCTGCCGAACCCGCATTACGACCCCCTGCTGCGGCCGCTCACCGGCCGCGATGCCGCGGTCATTGCCTTTCTCGAAGGCGAGCCGGAAGTGCGGAAGATGTTCGATGACATCCGCCGCTTTGTGGACGCCTGGCTGCCGGCCTATATCCGCGACAACCGCTCCTATCTCACCGTTGCGCTCGGCTGCACCGGCGGCCAGCATCGCTCGGTGTGGTTCGCCGAAAAGCTGGCGGCATATTTCGCGAGCCAGGACGGGAAGCGGGCGCGCGTGCTGGTGCGGCACCGCGCGCTTGCGGAATGAATGAGCCCACCCCGCAAACCTTCGCTGCGCTCGGTTTTCCCCTCAAGGGGCAAGAAACTCTTGGGGCGGCCCGGCGAGTTTCTTTCCTGGCTGGCCCTGCTGCGGCCAGGTGACTGGGCGACCCTGCTGCTTGCCGCAAGTGCGGTCGCCCTGTCGTTCCCGCTGTTCTGGGCCGGCGGCAAGGCCGAGCGCGCCGTGGTGCGGCTCGACGGTCGCGTGGTGGCGGAGTTTCCGTTGTCCGCGCCGCGCCGCTACACCGTCACCGGCCCGCTCGGCGACACGCAGATCGAGATCGCCCCCGGCCGCGCGCGCGTGTTGTCCGACCCCGGCCCGCGCCAGTACTGTGTGCAGCAGGGCTGGCTGACCCGCCCCAACGCCATCGCCATCTGCGCGCCCAATCATGTCAGCCTGAGCCTCTCCGGCCGCGACCCGAGTCATGACAGCATCAACTATTGAACTCAAGGTCACGGCTGCGGACCGCCGCATCGCCCGCTATGCGGCGGCGGCGATTGCCTTGACCCTGGTCGAGGCGGCGCTGCCCTCCCCGCTGCCCGGCGTGAAGCCGGGGCTCGCCAACATTGTCGTGCTGGTCGTGCTGGCGCGCCATGGCTGGCGCGACGCGGCCTGGGTGGCGCTGTTGCGCGTCGTTGCCGGCAGTCTGCTGCTGGGCCAGTTTCTCGCGCCGGGTTTCTTCCTCGGCCTCACCGGTGCGCTGGCGAGCCTGGCCGTGCTGGCGGTCGCCGTGCGCCTGCCCGGGCGCTGGTTCGGCCCGGTGACAGCAAGCGTGCTGGCGGCTTTCGCCCACATCGGCGGACAGCTCTTGCTGGCGCGTGTCTGGCTGGTGCCGCACGACGGGGTGTTTTATCTGGCGCCGGTGTTTGCCGCGAGTGCGCTGGTTTTCGGTATCGTGAACGGCCTTGTCGTTGCACGACTGTTGCGGGATGCAAAATGAGTAGAACTATTGCTGTTGCCTGGACCGGCGCTTCCGGCCTGCCCTACGGCCTGCGCCTGGTCGATTGCCTGATCAAGGCGGGCTGCAAGGTCTGGCTGATGTATTCGCAGGCCGCGCAGATCGTCGCCAAGCAGGAAACCGATCTCGTGTTGCCCACGCAGCCGCGCGAGGCGCAGCGCCTGCTGGCCGAACGCTTCAATGATCAATCGGGACGCCTCACCGTGTTCGGCCGCGACGATTGGAACGCGCCGCCCGCCTCCGGCTCAAACCCGCCAGACGCCTATGTGATCTGCCCCTGCACCATGGGCACGCTGGCCGAGGTGGCGGCCGGCACGGCCAAGGACCTGATCACGCGGTCCGCCGATGTCGTGCTGAAGGAAGGCCGCACGCTGATCCTCGTGCCGCGCGAAACGCCATTCTCGGCGATCCATCTCGAAAACATGCTCAAGCTCAGTCGCGCCGGCGCGGTGATTTTGCCGCCCAACCCCGGCTTCTATCACCGGCCACCAAGTATCGACGGACTGGTCGACTTCGTCGTGGCGCGCATCCTCGACCGGTTGGCCGTGCCGCATGAACTGATGCCGAGGTGGGGCGAGCCCCTGTGACAGAAATCCCGCTCTTTTTGCTGAACGCGGTGCTGCATTCCGGCGGCAGCCTCTCCCTGCGGGTATTCGAGGCGCGTTACATGGACATGGTGAAGGACTGCCTGCGCACCAGTTCGCCATTCGGCG
>JAUSBB010000095.1 GCA_030652245.1 Rhodocyclaceae bacterium
GGCCCTTGCGATGAATATGGCCGGGCATGATGCCGATCTTGATCTCGTCGGGCGTGATCAGGCCGGGACAGTTGGGGCCGAGCAGCAGGGTTTCCTTGCCGCCGTTCGCCACTTTCTGCTTCATCTTGTTGCGCACGATGAGCATGTCGCGCACCGGAATGCCCTCGGTGATGCAGATCGCCAGATCAAGGTCGGCCGCGCAGGCTTCCCAGATCGCATCGGCAGCGCCGGCGGGTGGCACGTAGATCACGGAAACGGTGGCGCCGGTGGCGGCCCTGGCATCCTTCACCGAAGCGAAGATCGGCACGTCAAAGATCTTCTCGCCGGCCTTCTTCGGGTTCACGCCGGCGACGAAACAATGCTTGCCATTGGCGTACTCGATGCACTTCTCGGTATGGAACTGGCCGGTTTTGCCAGTGATGCCCTGGGTGATGACCCGCGTATCTTTGTTGATCAGGATTGACATGTGGATTACCTCACTTTACGGCCGCGACAATCTTCGTCGCGGCATCCGCCATGGTGTCGGCGGCGATGATCGGCAGTCCCGACGCGACGAGGATCTGCTTGCCGAGGTCTTCGTTGGTGCCTTTCATGCGCACCACCAAGGGCACGGAGAGATGCGTTTCCTTGGCCGCGGCAACAATGCCGGCGGCGATGGTGTCGCATTTCATGATGCCGCCGAAAATGTTGACCAAAATACCTTTGACCTTCGGGTTCTTCAGCATGATCTTGAACGCCTCGGTCACCTTCTCGGTCGTGGCGCCGCCGCCGACATCGAGGAAGTTGGCCGGCTCGGCGCCGAACAGCTTGATCGTATCCATGGTCGCCATCGCCAGCCCCGCGCCATTCACCAGGCAGCCGATGTTGCCGTCGAGCGAGATGTAGGCGAGGTCGAACTTCGAGGCCTCGATCTCGTCCGGATCTTCCTCATCCAGATCGCGGTAGGCGACGATCTCGGGCTGGCGGTAGAGCGCATTGGCATCGAAATTGAACTTGGCGTCGAGCGCCTTGATATTTCCATTGCCTTCGAGGATCAGCGGGTTGATCTCCGCCAACGAGGCATCGGTCTCCATGTAGCAGGTGTAGAGCTTCTTGAAGGTGTCGATGGCCTGGGCCTGCGATGCGGCCGGGACGCCGATGCCCTCCGCGAGGGCCAGTGCCTGCGCGTCGGTCAGGCCGACGAGCGGATCAACGAAAACCTTGATGATCTTCTCCGGCGTCTTGTGGGCGACTTCCTCGATGTCCATGCCGCCTTCGGAGGAGGCCATCATCGCCACCGTCTGCGTGGCGCGGTCGGTCAGTGCCGCGACGTAATATTCCTTCTGGATGGCGGCGCCATCCTCGACCAGCAGGCGCCGCACCTGCTGACCTTGCGGGCCGGTCTGGTGAGTTTTCAACTGCATGCCGAGGATGCTGCTGGCGTGAGCGCGCACTTCGTCCAGGGATTTCGCCAGCTTGACACCACCGCCCTTGCCACGGCCGCCGGCGTGAATCTGGGCCTTCACTATCCAAATCTTAGTTGGCAACTGAGCACCCAATTGTTCCGCAGCCTTGACCGCTTCATCGACCGAAAAACAGGGGATGCCGCGCGGGGTATTCACGCCGAACTTCCGCAGGATTTCCTTGCCCTGATACTCGTGGATCTTCATAAATTTTCCTTGCCGTGGAATTGTGTTGGGGATTCATGGCTCGTGCCATGATGGCGCTTTTACCGCATTGTATTGTCCTATCGGGCAATTGTGCCGCTCTCATGGTCACCGCCGTCCTGCCAGCGCCGACTTTCTGTCCAACCGTGGATTATCGCCAGCGTTTTGCCAAGCGACTAAAGCCCGGCTGAGAGCGTCTATTCCCGCTGTGTTCTTGGTTTTGCGGCGATCACGCGTCGGCAAAATGCTCGCATCTGGCATTTTCCCCGGGGTTTCATTGTCTTGACACAAAGCGCGCACTACCTGAGAACTGTCCTACTGGCCTGTCTGTTGATGACCGGGGCGCTTTGCGCCGTCGCCGAGGAACCGGCGACTGCCGGACAAGCGCGGCAGAATGTCAGTCGAACGACGCCGGTCGACCCGGACGACGCGCTGCGTTCGTGGTTCAAGGAACAGGACCGGCTGCTCGATGACATCTTGCTGCGCCTGTCACGCATCGAGACACTGGTCAGGGATATTCACCGGTTGGTGCAGCAACTCCAGGCGCCTGCCGAGCCGCCCGCCGCGACACCGGTCGTGGCACCCGCTGCAACAACCGTGGCGCCCGCCGCGCTACCCGCGGCAACCAGCCCGGCGATGCCGCCGGAGTGGCTGGACCTCCTGGATAACCAGGCCATCCCGTTGGCCGGTGGCGGGCTACTGCTGCTGATCCTGCTGATCTGGTCGCGCCGACGCAAGGCGGCCAGGCTGGGTGTTTCGCCGCCCGGCGAAGTCAAACCTGCCCCACCCCCCGCAGCGCCGCCCCCCGCCGCACCTGCGACCAGCCCGGTGGCGGCCTTGGAGCCCTCACCCACCCCTTCGCCACCACATCCGGCGCAGTTCCCGACGATGCCTCACACCGCAACAGCGGGGAGCAGCGGTGCGGGCAAATCACAGGAGCAGGCGCTGGAACTGGCCGAGATCATGCTGGCCATGGGCCTGGGTCAAGGCGCCGCGCAAACCCTGACCGAACAGATTCACAAAGAACCCAAGCAGGGCTTGCGCAACTGGCTGAAGCTGCTGGAAATCTACCGCGAGACCGGGCAGCAGGACGAGTTCGAACGCTCCGCCGAAGAACTGCGTCAGCATTTCAACGTGCTGCCCGAGGACTGGCAGGTCCAGCCCGAAGCACCACGCAGCATCGAAAGCTATCCGCATATCGCGGCGCGCCTGACCGAGCTTTGGGGCAAGCCGGCCTGCGCCGCCTATCTCGGCAATTTGCTGGACGACAATCGCGACGGCGTCCGCACCGGCTTCCCGCAATCCGTGGCCGAGGACTTGCTATTACTGGTGGCCATCATGGAGGAATCAACGCCCGCCCCCCTTCGCCCCCCTCTCGGGGGGTTCTAAACGGCTCGCTGCGCTCGTTTATTACGGGGTGCTTCTTTTGGGATCGGAGCGGGCCGCGCCTGGCGGCGCGTGCCGTCTCGCCTTGGGGCGGCCCGGCGGCGAGACTGTGGGGGTTTCGCGTTAAATCGGGTTATCGATTTCGACGTAATCGCAAGTTACGTCGAAGCGCTCGGCCAGGTGTTGCCCCAGAGCCATCACGCCGAAACGCTCGGTCGCGTGATGTCCGGCCGCGAGGTAGGGTACGCCTGATTCGCGGGCCAGATGCGTGGTCTGCTCGGATGCCTCGCCAGACAGAAATAGATCGGCGCCGACAGCGATCCCCGCCTCGAACCAGTCCTGCGCACCACCGCTGCACCAGGCAACGCGACTCACCGGCCGCTTGGCGTCACCGATCAGGAGCGGCGCGCGGCCCAGCACCCGTTCCGCCACCTGGGCCACCGCTCCCGCAAAAGTCGGCGCTGGCAGGACGGCGAGGCAGCCCAGCTCATGCTCGCCGAAGCGGCGTTCGGTGACCCAGCCGAAACGCGCCGCCAGTTGCGCGTTGTTTCCCAGTTCGGGATGCGCGTCGAGCGGCAGGTGATAGGCGAACAGGTTGATGTCGGCGGCGAGCAAGGTCTGCATGCGGCGCTTGCGAAAACCGGTCACCCGGCCATCTTCCCCCTTCCAGAACCAGCCGTGATGCACGAGGATCGCATCGGCCGAACGTTCCAGCGCCGCATCGATCAACGCCTGACTGGCGGTCACGCCGCAGACGATGCGGCGCACTTCGCCGCGTCCTTCCACTTGCAGCCCGTTTGGGCAATAATCCTTGAAGCGCGCCGTTTCCAGCAAACCATCCATGTAAGCGCCCAACGCGTCGCGCAGCATCCTTCACTCCTTTTCGCCAAGTTAATTCATGCGTAGATTGTGGCTCATTTTTGCTCAGGCCGTGACGGTCAGCGTCGCCGCGCTGTTTGTCGTCCAGACGCTCAAGCCGGACTGGCTGCCGGCCCGCCCCCATGAACTGAACGGCCCGGCCGTCTTTGCCGTCCAGCAGGCCATGCCCGCCGGGGAGTCGCGCAAGGTGGCCACCTACGCCGACGCCGCCCAGGCGGCGCTGCCGGCGGTGGTGCATATTTTCACCAGCCAGGAAGTGCGCCGTCATCCCTTCATCAACGACCCGGTGTTCCGGCACTTTTTCGGCGACCGTTTCGGCCCCGACAGCCAGCGCCAGTCAGGCCTGGGCAGCGGCGTGATCGTTTCGGCCGACGGTCTGGTGCTGACCAATAATCACGTTGTCGAATCCGCCGACGAGATCGAGGTCGCCTTTCACGATGGCCGCAAGACGAAGGCGCGGATCGTCGGCACCGACCCGGAATCCGATCTGGCCGTCCTGAAAATCAACACCGACACACCGCTCGCGCCCATCACGCTCGCCGCAGCGGAATCGCTGCGCATCGGCGACGTGGTGCTCGCCATCGGCAATCCGTTCGGCGTTGGTCAGACCGTCACCTCGGGGATAGTCTCGGCGCTGGGCCGCACCCATCTGGGCATCAACACCTTCGAGAATTTCATCCAGACCGATGCCGCCATCAATCCGGGCAATTCCGGCGGCGCCCTGGTCGACAGCAACGGTCGCCTGGTCGGCATCAACACCGCCATCTACTCACAAAGCGGCGGTTCGATGGGCATCGGTTTCGCCATTCCGGTATCGCTGGCGAAAAGCGTGATGGAGCAGATCATCAAGACCGGCTCGGTAACGCGCGGCTGGATCGGCGTCGAGGTGCAGGACATGACGCAGGAACTGGCCGAGTCCTTCGGCGTCAAGCTGGGTCAGGGCGCCCTGATCGCGGGCGTCATGCGCAGCAGTCCGGCCGACAAAGCCGGCATCAAGCCGGGCGACGTGCTACTGACGGTCGGCAACCAACCGGTGAAGGACGCCCAGGTCATGCTCGACCTGATCGCCGCGCTCCCCCCGGGCGAACCCGCGCGCTTCGGTCTGAACCGCGCGGGCAAGCCGCTCGAAGTCGCCGTCACCATCGGCAAGCGCCCCAAGCCACCCAATTCGCCCCGCTAGCCGCCGCGCAATGCCCCGGCAGCCTTTCCGCCGGGCCGCCCCAAGGAAAGGCGGCACGCGGCGCCAGCCGCAACCCGCGCCGGACTCCCCACGTAGCGCCCCGTAACAAACGAGCGCAGCGAGCCTCAGTCACCCCCCCCGCGAGGGGAGGTCGGGAGGGGCGGGCTGATAAGTTCCGTCAGCGGCGCGGTCGGATTTGCCGATCAGCTGCGCCATGAGAATGCCCAGCTCGTAGAGCAGCCACATCGGCACGGCCAGCATGAATTGCGAGAGCACGTCGGGCGGGGTGAAGATGGCGCCGACAATGAAGGCGCCGACAATGAAGTAGGGGCGGATTTCCTTGAGTTTCTCGACCGTCACCAGGCCCACCCGCACCAGCACGATCACCACCACCGGCACCTCGAAAGTAACGCCAAAAGCCATGAAGGTCGTCAGGACGAAGGAAAGATATTTTTCGATATCCGTCATCACCGCCACCCCTTCCGGAGCGAATGCGTTGATGAAGGTGAACACCGTCGGGAAAACGATGAAATAAGCGAATGCCATGCCGATGAAGAACAGCACGACACTGGCAAACAACAGCGGCACGGCAAGTTTTTTCTCGTGGGCGTAGAGGCCCGGCGCGACAAAGGACCAGGCCTGATGCAACACATAGGGCAGCGCGACCAGGAAAGCGACCATCATGGTCACCTTGATCGGCACAAAAAATGCGCCGACCACATCGGTGGCGATCATGTGGCCGCCCTCGGGCAAGGCGGCCAGCATGGGCGCCGCCAGCAGGGAGTAGATGTCCCGCGCCCAATGAACGAGACCGAGAAAAATCACCAGCATCACCACCAGGACGCGGATCAACCGGTCACGCAGCTCGACCAGGTGGGAAATAAAACTTTCTTCGCGCGTTTCCATCAGGCGGCGGGGGGCGGGCGGGAAGCGGGCGCGCCGATGGCGGTTTCGGCCGATGCCGGGGTGTCGGCAGCCACAGAAGTCGTGTCGCCCGGCGGCAGAATCGATTGATTCAGCGAGGCCTCGGTCGCTTTCATCTGCTCATCGACCCGGCTTTCCATGTCGTGCACCTGTGCCGACATCTCGGATTGCAGCTTTTTCAGCTCTTCGATCTGCATTTCGCGCTTGATGTCCGCCTTGACGTCACCGACATAGCGTTGCAGCCGCCCCAGCAGATGCCCGACCGTGCGCGCCACCTTGGGCATGCGCTCGGGTCCGATGACGATCAACCCAACCAGGGCGATCACCATCAACTCGGTGAAACCGATGTCAAACACGACGGAAAATTATGAAAGTCGGCGCTGGCAAGACGGCGGACTTCAGGATTTTGTCTGCTCCTTGCGGGCTTCGCCCTCGACGGTGTTGCCCGTCTGGCCTTCGACTTGTTTGGTCGTCGTAGTCGATGCGGGCGGCGTGCCCGACGCCGCGCCGGTATTCATGCCGTCTTTGAAATCCTTGACCGCGCCACCCAGATCCTGGCCGATATTGCGCAGTTTCTTGGTCCCGAAAACCAGCATCACGATGACCAGCACAACCAGCCAATGCCAAATACTCCATGCACCCATCAGAATCTCCTCGATATTATTTGCGTGGCAACATGGGGCCGAGTTGCTCGGGCCCGCCAACGATATGGACGTGAAGATGATACACCTCCTGCCGCCCGACCCGCCCGGTGTTGATGATGGTGCGAAAGCCGTCAGTCAGTCCCTGACTTTTCGCCAGTTCGCCCAGCCTGGAAAACAGCTTGCCCAGCACGACCACATGGCTCGCATCGGCCTCGGCCAGCGAAGCGATGTGCTGTTTCGGAATGACCATGAAATGCACCGGGGTCAGCGGATTGATATCGTGAAAGGCAAAAATATCGTCATCCTCATAGACCTTCTTGCAGGGAATCTCCCCGCGCACAATCTTGCAGAAGATGCAGTCATTCATTTCACTTCCCCCGGCTGGCTTTCTCGTCAATCCCCGAAATCCCCTCGCGGCGGCGGAATTCGACCATGATGTCATCGACGCCGATGTCGAAATGGGTCAGCAACACGAGGCTGTGGAACCACAGGTCGCAGGTTTCGCGCACCAGGTGCAGGCGATCGCCGTCTTTCGCCGCCATGATGACCTCGGCGGCCTCTTCGGCCACTTTCTTGCACATGGTGTCGGTGCCCTTCGCGTACAGGCTGGCGACATAGGAAGAACCGGGTGCCGCGCCCTTGCGTTCGATCAGGGTTTCCTGAATGCGCCGGATGACTTCGAGATCGATCATTTGTAGATTTCCTTGGGGTCCTTGAGAACCGGTTCGACATCCTGCCAGCAGTCTTGTTCAAGCTTGTGGAAAAAACAGCTACGGCGCCCGGTGTGGCAGGCAATGCCGCCGGTCTGCTCGATCTTGAGCAGCACGACATCACTGTCGCAATCGGTGCGGATTTCGCGAACCTTTTGCGTATGGCCGGATTCTTCGCCCTTGTGCCACAGCTTTCTGCGTGATCTCGACCAGTAAACCGCCTCGCCGAGTTGCGCGGTCTTTTCCAGCGCCTCGCGATTCATCCAGGCGAACATCAACACCGCGCCGGTCTCCGCATCCTGGGCAATCGCCGGGACCAGGCCCTGCTCGTCCCACTTCACCTCGTTCAACCACTTTGTCATAATCGGACTTCGATCCCCTGTGCGCGCATGAATTCCTTGGCCTGCCTTACGGTGTATTCGCCGTAATGAAAAATACTCGCCGCCAGCACGGCATCGGCGCGGCCCTGGGTCACGCCGTCGGCCAGGTGTTGGAGATTGCCGACCCCGCCGCTGGCGATGACCGGGATTGCCACGGCATCGGCCACCGCCCGCGTCAGGCCGAGGTCAAAACCGTTCTTGGTGCCATCGCGATCCATGCTGGTCAGCAGGATTTCGCCGGCGCCGAGCGCGGCAACCTGCCGGGCCCAATCGATGGCATCGATATGCATGTTGTTGCGCCCTCCGTGGGTGAAAACTTCCCATTTGCCGGGACTGGTCTGCTTGGCGTCAATGGCGACCACGATGCACTGGCTGCCGACCTTGGCGGCGGCATCGGCCACCAGTTGCGGATTCTGCACGGCGGCGGTATTCATGCCGACCTTGTCGGCGCCGGCATTCAAAAGACGGCGCACGTCTTCCACCTTGCGCACGCCCCCGCCCACCGTCAGCGGAATGAATACCTCGGAAGCCACCGCCTCGACGATGTGCAGGATGATGTCGCGGTCATCGGAACTGGCGGTAATGTCGAGGAAAGTGATCTCGTCGGCACCCTGTTCGTCATAGCGACGCGCAATTTCGACCGGATCGCCGGCATCGCGCAAGCTCACGAAATTAACGCCCTTGACGACGCGGCCGGCCTTGACGTCGAGGCAGGGAATGATGCGTTTGGCTAGCACCTATCCGCCTCGGACTGCGCCATGCGGAAATCGAGCCGGCCTTCGTAGATGGCGCGGCCAGTGATGGCGCCCATGATGCCTTCGTCGGCCACGGCGCACAGCGCCTTGACGTCATCCAGGCTGGCGATGCCGCCGCTGGCGATGACGGGGATGCGCAATGCCTGCGCGAGTTTCACGGTCGCCTCGATATTCACGCCCGAGAGCATGCCGTCGCGCCCGATGTCGGTGTAGATCACGCCTTCGACGCCATAGTCCTCGAATTTCTTCGCCAGGTCGACAACGTCGTGGCCGGTCATCTTCGACCAGCCATCAACCGCCACCTTGCCGTCCTTCGCATCCAGCCCGACGATGATGTGGCCGGGAAAGGCGGTGCAGGCATCGTGCAGGAACCCGGGGTTCTTGACGGCCGCCGTGCCGATGATGACGTAGCTGATGCCGTCGTCGAGGCAGCGCTCGATGGTATCGAGATCGCGAATCCCGCCGCCCAGTTGCACCGGAATTTCCTCGCCGACCTCCTGCAGAATTGCCTTGATCGCCGACTCGTTTTTCGGCTTGCCGGCGAAGGCGCCGTTCAGGTCGACCAGATGCAGGCGGCGCGCGCCCTGCTCGATCCAGTGGCGCGCCATGGCGCCGGGGTTTTCGGAGAACACCGTGGCATCGTCCATCACGCCTTGTTTGAGGCGCACACAATGCCCATCTTTCAGGTCAATCGCGGGGATCAGCAGCATGGTCGGGGGTCTTGTTCAGGAAAGTTCTAAGGTTGCCAGCGCATGAAATTGTCGAGCAAGCGCAGGCCGGCCGCCGCGCTTTTTTCGGGATGGAACTGGACGGCAAAGATGTTAGCGCGGGCCACCGCGCTGGTAAAGGAAGGTCCATACAGCGTCGATCCGGCGATCAGGTCGGGCGTCGCCGGTTCGACATAATAGCTATGCACGAAATAAAAGCGTTCGCCGTCGGCGATGCCGTTCCAGAGCGGGTGCGCCGCGGCCTGCCACACCTCGTTCCAGCCCATGTGCGGCACCTTGAGCGGAACACCGGCGGCATCATGCATGGCTTCACCGGGAAACCTTCGCACCTGGCCGGGAAAAATTCCCAGGCCGGCGACATCGCCTTCGTCGCTGTGCTCGAAGAGCATTTGCAGACCGATGCAGATGCCCAGGAAAGGCTTGGTCGCGGCGGCCGTTACAACGGCGTCGGCGAGACCGCATGCCTTGAGTTCGCGCATGCAGTCGGGCATGGCGCCCTGGCCGGGCACGATAATCCGGTCGGCAGCCGCCAGCACGGCCGGATCGGCGGTGACCAGCACCTGATGATCGGGCGCGACATGCTCGACGGCCTTGGCCACCGAACGCAGATTGCCCATGCCGTAATCGACGATCGCTACTGTCTTCATCTGAAAAACCATCAGGAGGCTTAGAGGCTGCCTTTGGTTGAAGGCACGGCATCGCCGACGCGGGGGTCGCTGGCGATTGCCATGTGCAATGCCCGGGCAAACGCCTTGAACACGGATTCGGCCTGGTGGTGCGCGTTGTCGCCACGCAGATTGTCGATATGCACCGTGATGGCGGCATGATTGACCACCGCCTGGAAAAACTCGCGGAACAGGTCGACATCGAACTCGCCGATGCGGGCACGAGTGAAATCGACATTGAATGACAAGCCGGGCCGACCCGAAAGATCGATCACCACCCGAGACAGCGCCTCGTCGAGCGGCACATAGGCGCTGCCGTAGCGGGTGAGACCCTTCTTGTCGCCCAGGGCCTGGGCCAGGGCCTGACCCAGCGTGATGCCGACATCCTCGACGGCGTGATGCGCGTCGATGTGCAGGTCGCCGCGCGCATCGACTTGCAGATCGATCAAACCATGCCGGGCAATTTGATCGAGCATGTGATCGAAGAAACCGATGCCGGTATTCAGTTGCGACTTGCCGGTGCCGGCCAGATCGAGCTTGACGCGAACCTGGGTTTCCAGCGTGGTCCGGTTGACGTCGGCGGTGCGGAGGGCTGTGCTGAGCGGGGTAGCCATCGGGGGTTTGCGGTACGCGTCCAAGGGTTGCAATCCGGCGCATGATACCATTTTGATTCCCGCGTAACCCGCTTTGAAACTCCCGCCATGAGCCGATTCTGGAGCACGACCACACGAACATTGCAGCCCTATGTCCCGGGCGAGCAACCCAAGCTGCCCAATCTCGTCAAGCTCAACACCAACGAGAATCCCTATGGCCCGAGTCCGCTGGCGCTTGAGGCCATACGCAACGAGACCGGCGACAGCCTGAGGCTCTATCCCGACCCGGAAAGCACGCAGTTGCGGCAAGCCATTGCTGCCTACTTCGGCAACATCGAACCGCAACAGGTCTTTGTCGGCAACGGCTCGGACGAGGTACTGGCCCACGCTTTCCTCGCCCTGCTCAAGCACGACCAGCCGATCCTGTTCCCGGATATCTCGTACAGCTTCTACCCGGTCTATTGCCGGCTCTACGACGTCGCTTATCAAACCGTGCCGCTCGACGCGAACTTCGGCATTCGGGTGGCCGATTACGCCCAACAAAATGGTGGCGTGGGCGGCATCATCTTCCCCAATCCCAACGCGCCGACCGGCCGCGCGCTGCCGCTCGCCGACATCGAAGTCCTGTTGCAGGCCCACCCGGATTCGGTCGTGGTGGTCGACGAGGCCTACATCGATTTCGGCGGTGAGTCGGCTGTGGCGCTGGTCAATCGCTACCCGAATCTGCTGGTGGTGCAGACCTTCTCGAAGTCGCGTTCGCTCGCCGGCCTGCGCGTCGGCTTCGCCATCGGCCATCCCGACCTGATCGACGCCTTGCAGCGCGTGAAGAACAGCTTCAACTCCTACCCGCTCGACCGTCTGGCCAGCGTCGGCGCCACCGCCGCCATCGCGGATCGCGAATGGTTCGAACATACCCGTCAGGCCGTGATCCGCACCCGCACGGCGCTGACCAATGAACTGCAAGCGTTAGGCTACGAGGTGCTGCCTTCGGCGGCCAACTTCGTGTTTGCCCGTCACCCCCGACACGACGCCGAAAAGTCGGCGCTGGCGCTACGGCAGCGCGGCATCATCGTGCGGCATTTCAAGCAGCTGCGCATCGAACAGTTCCTGCGGATTACCGTCGGCACCGATGAGCAGTGCGCGGCGCTGGTGGCCGCGCTGCGGGAAATCGTCGGTGCTTCAGGCCGCCGCTAGCGGCAGGCCACTTTCCCGCAATGTTTTAATCAGCCAGCAGTTCAGCCTCGATTGGCTTGATGCCGGAGAACTTTTCCGGAGTCTGCCGCACCTCCCACAGGTCGACGGCTTCCTGCATGCGCAGCCAACTCTCCGGCGTCGTATTGAGCAGCTTGCCGACGCGCGCCGCCATCTCTGGCGTCATGGCGCGCTTCTCGTGCAGTAGATCGGACACCGAGAGCCGCGACACGCCGAGGCGTTGGGCGAACTCTGTCTGGGTCATTATCCGACTACGGTAACGTCGGCATTCCACGCTGGCTGCGGATTTCTTCGCCAAGCAATGCCACGAATCTATCCGCGGCCGGATGCACTTCCCCGGGCGCATGACGAGCGGCAATCCGGGCATTTGGCAAGCCCGGCAAGCCTGCCTCGACCACGACCATCCCCGGGATCAGCAAACTACCCGGCAGTGCGGTGATCCCCAAACCGCACCGGACGGCGTGTCGCAAACCGGTTGTACTGCTGCCGCTATAGGTCAATTGCCAGGCCAGTCCGGCCTTGGCCAGCGCGCCGGTCGCCGCGATGCGGAATGCGCAGTTCTCGCCGAACAGAGCAAGCGGGACCGGTGTCGGCAAGTCGGCTGCATAGGCCTCCCCCGCCATCCAGACCAGAGGCTCCTGCCAAACCGACGATGCCGAAGCGGGAACCGATCTGTCGCAGTGCTTGAACAGGATCAGGTCGAGTTCACCGCTGTCGAGCCCTTGCCGTAGATTGGCCGATACATCCGATTGCAGGCGCAAGCGCATGCGCGGATAGAGCGCCTGGTAGCGTGACATGGCTGCGGGAAAGACGCTTTCCATCAACTCTTCCGGTAGCCCGACGCGCAGTGTGCCCGCCGCCGTATCTTCGGCAACAGCGCTGTAGGCCTCATCGTTCAAGCGCAGGATTTGCCGCGCATACGAGATGAATGCGCGGCCCTCGGCAGTCGCTCCGTCGACCCGCCCCTGGACTCTGCGCAGCAGGGTCTGCCCAAGCATTGCCTCCAACCGCTTGATCTGCAGACTGATTGCCGATTGTGTTCTGCCCAACTGCAGGGCCGCTGTGGAGAAGCTCGCCGTATCGGCAATCGCCACCAGGGCGCGGAGTGCTTCCATGTCGAGATTACGCTTTGGCATAATTTATGTTTAGTATTTTGAAAGAACATAAATTGGTTTCTCAGATTTAATACTACCCGTTACAGTGGTCCCGAATCAACCCTTGGAGACAAACATGCCCTTTATCCACATCATCGTCGGCAAGCCACTGTCAGGACCAAGCAAACAGCGTGTCTGCGGGCTGACAACGCAATTGATCGGCGATCTTCTGTCAAAGCGCCGCGAAGTCACCTCGGTGCTGGTCGAGTCGGTCGCCAGCGACGGCTGGTGCATCAATGGCGAGCCGCCAGCCGACGCCCGGACGACGCCGGTGCATGTCGATATCCTTATCACGGCGGGCACCAACAGCAGCGAGGAAAAGTCGCGAATGATCACCGCGATGCATGCGATGCTCGGCGAGGAACTCGGCGCTCTGCCCGCGGCAAGCTATGTGGTGATTCGCGAACTGCCCGCCACCGATTGGGGCTATGCGGGCTGTACACAGGCCGCACGGCGTCAGACCGGCGGCTTGTAGTCCGTGCCGGCAGTCATGTCGCATCTCATGCTCCCACTGCTGTTCGTCACCCTCTATGGCGCCGGCTTTGTTGGCGCCAAGCTTGGGCTACCCCATGCCGAGCCATTCATTTTCCTGGCGCTCCGCTTCTCGTTGGCAGCGGTGATTCTCGGCCTGATCGCTTGGCTGCTGGGTTCACCCTGGCCAGTCAATCGCCGCGAGTTCCTGCATATTTCCGACGCCGGACTGCTGACCATTGGCGTATTTTCGGCTGGCGTGTTCTACAGCATCGCCCTGGGCGTGCCGCCGGCCGTCTCGGCATTGATCATCGCCCTGCATCCGATACTCGTTGCCCTCGGCGCTGGCGTGCTGCTTGGCGAACGAGTGAGCGCGCGACAGTGGAGCGGTCTGCTTCTCGGGCTGCTCGGGGTTTATCTCGTCCTGCGCGAGCGCCTGCTGGTTGATCCCGGCTACATGCAGGCGTCGCTGCTGTCGGTGATCGGCTTGATCGGTCTGTCGTCCGGAAACCTTTACCAGAAAGCTCGTTGCACGAAAATGAACGTCTTCTCCGGCGGCGCGATCCAGTGCGCGGTCTGTGCCATGGCGATGTTCATCGGCGTGGCTGCATTCGAATCGGGTGAAGTACGCTGGACAACGGAATTCATCATCGCCCTGTTCTGGATGACCGTGATCGTTTCGGTCGGGGCGGTCAGCATTCTCCATGTGATGATTCGTCGCGGTGAAGTCAGCCGGGTCGCCGGCATTTTCTACCTTGTGCCGGTTTCAGCCGCGATCACTGCATTCGCCTTGTTTGGTCAAACTATCGATGCGTCCGCCGCGACCGGGATAGGCGTGGCCGCAATCGGAGTTTTCCTCGTTTCGGTCCGGAACCTCCCAATGCTATCCAAGCGTGCTTGACATCCAAGCCGGACGAGCCGGAGTGATCAGCCACATCACTTGATGCGCAGCTCCGCCGCGCGGGCGTGCGCTGTCAGGCCTTCGCCGTGCGCGAGGGTGGCGGCGATGGGGCCGAGCGTCTGGGCGCCGGCTTCCGAGACCTCGATCAGGCTGGTGCGCTTCTGGAAATCATAAACGCCCAGCGGC